>CALPYQ020000077.1 GCA_943327965.2 Singulisphaera sp. GP187 | reverse complement strand
AGCCTGATGGGCCGCGTTACAGAGCCTGGCAAGTTTGCCAACTGGATTGCCCCTCCTGTCATGGGTATCAATCGTCAGCCTGTAGACTTCGACTACGTTCGTTTCAGCTGAGATCTGATTTAAAAGATCCAAACACACGCCATGACCACAGAAGCCGTATTAATTCAGCAGCACCTGATTGACCCAGAGATCTGCATTCGTTGCAACACCTGCGAGGCCACATGCCCCGTAGGCGCCATCACGCACGACTCTCGCAATTATGTGGTTGATGCTGACAAATGCAATCTGTGCATGGCCTGTGTGCCACCTTGCCCAACGGGCTCCATTGACAACTGGCGCAGCATGCCCAAGGCCAAGGCCTATTCCATTGAAGAGCAACTGAAATGGGACGACTTGCCTGCCGCCTTGAGCGACGCTGACCTCCAAGCCATGGGCGTGGACAGCCAAGCTGTTGCTGCGGCCCCTGCAGCAGAGGCCGCACCAGCCCAAGCTGTCAATGCTTCTGGCGAAGCCGTTTTCAATTCAGCCGCTTTTGGTTCAATCGTGCCCCCTTGGTCTGCGGCGCACGCTTACACCAACTTGTATGGACCCAAAACGCCCACGCAAGCCACCGTGGTTGGCAACTTCAAAGTGAACGAAGCCGGTACGTCTAACGAAACCCATCACATCGTGATTGATTTCGGCAACATGCCATTCCCAGTGCTAGAAGGCCAGTCTGTGGCCATCGTGCCACCAGGTCTTGATGCGTCAGGCAAACCTCACCATGCGCGCCAATATTCCATTGCCAGCCCCCGCAATGGCGAGCGCGCGGGTTACAACAATGTGTCTTTGACCGTGAAACGCGTCACAGAAGATCACGACGGCAAGCCAGTCAATGGCGTTTGTTCCAATTACTTGTGCGATGTGAAAGTGGGCGATGCCATTCAGGTCATTGGCCCCTTCGGCAGCAGTTTCCTGATGCCCAACCATCCCAAGTCCAACATCGTCATGATTTGCACCGGTACCGGTAGCGCACCCATGCGCGGCATGACCGAGTGGCGCCGCCGTTTGCGTCAAACGGGCAAGTTTGAAGGCGGTAAGTTGATGCTGTTCTTCGGGGCTCGCACGCAGGAAGAGTTGCCTTACTTTGGTCCCTTGCAAAAGTTGCCCAAAGATTTCATTGACATCAACTTTGCCTTTTCACGCACAGTGGGCCAGCCCAAGCGCTATGTGCAAGACGCCATGCGCGAGCGTGCCGCCGATTTGGTGGCGCTCTTGAAAGACCCCAACACCTATTTTTATGTGTGCGGTTTGAAGAGCATGGAAGAGGGGGTGGTCTTGGCATTGCACGATGTGGCCACACAGGCTGGGCTCAATTGGGACCAGTTGGGTGCAAGCCTCAAAAAAGAAGGCCGTTTGCACCTCGAAACTTATTGAGTTTCTAATCAAGGCGGCTGCACATTCATTGAATTTTTGCAGTTTCAAGTCGCCTGAAAGGCGGACATGCCCCAATGGCTTTGATTCATTGGTACTATCCGCCCATGAGTTCTCGTCCTTCCATCGATGTTGCCGTTGTCATGCGCCGTGAGCGCGTGCAAGGTGACATGGCCAAATGGCAAACTTGGCGCTGGGTGCTAGACGATGTCACGCCGCAAGAGGAAAGCTTTGGCATCAATCCCAAATGTCTGCGCGATGGGGATGACGGCGCACTTTGGTTGTTCCCCAATTTCAAAGTAGAGCTTTATCCAGACGATGCCGAAGGCTACTTGCTCAACGTCACCTCACCCGATCCTTGTTTTTTTGTCATGTGGCGAATTGAAGAAGAAGCATGTCTCAGCGACGAGCCCATTGCCAAGCCAGAACGTGTGTCTTTGAGTTATCACGATGCAGGTCGCTGGCTAGATGCCCAAGAAACCATTGAGCAAGTTCCTGCTGCCCCTGATATTGTTGAATGGGTTCGCGAGTTTGCCAAACAGCACTACACCCCCGAGGTAAAGCGTCGCCAACGCCCGCAGAGTTTTCAAGCCCTCACCGACCGATTTGGCCAACCTGCCAAGGTCACTACCAGCGATCGAGCGGGCCGAAAGGTGGACGGCGCATGACGGAAGAGACAGGCGGATTTTTCAGCCGATGGTCGCAGCGCAAACAGGCTGTGAAACTGGGCGTTGCAGAAGAAGAAAAAGCACCAGAAAAAATAGCAAAGTCAGTTCCATCGGGCTCTGCACCCGTTGCCACCGTGCAGCAAGACATGGCTGAAACCAAAGCGGAGCCTGTCAAGCTGCCTACTTTGGCTGATGTGGAACAACTGACGCCGCAGTCGGATTTTTCAACATTCATGACCCAAGGTGTGTCGCCTGAGGTTCGCAATGCCGCCATGAAAAAACTCTTTACCGACCCGCACTACAACGTGATGGACGGCCTTGACATTTACATTGGCGACTACAACACACCAGACCCCTTGCCCGAAGGCATGCTGGCCAAAATGGTGGGCGCCCAATTTTTAGGTTTAGTGAAAGCCCCTGAAGATGTGGCACAGTCCGATACTTCTGATACTTCTGCAACCGAAACACAAAACTTATCTGAGACACCGTTGACTGCCAAAGCAGACAACCCTGAGCCCCAAGAAAACAACTCGGCACAACATGACCACACTCATTTGCGATTGCAACCAAACCATGCCCCTGCAGACCCAGAAGCTGGGTCAGGCGCTGGGTGAATCGCTGACACTGCACAGCACCCTTTGCCGCAGAGAAGCCGGCGCATTTCAAAAGGCCATTCAATCGGGCCAAGAAGTAGTGGTGGCTTGCACCCAAGAGAAAAAGCTTTTTTCAGAATTGGCCGCGCAAACTGAAGGCGCCACTTCCCCCATCAAATTTGTGAACATCCGTGAGGCGGGCGGCTGGAGCAGTGAGGCGCAAAATGCCTCGCCCAAACTGGCGGCCTTGTTGGCTGCAGCGCATCTGCCCGAGCCCGATCCGGTGCCTGCCGTACCGTTCAAAAGTGAAGGCCGTTTGCTGATCATTGGCCCACTCGACCAAGCTGAAAAAGCGGCCGCCTTGCTGGCCGATGTTTTGCAAGTGACGATCTTTGCGCAAGGTGCAGGCCAAGCTGGCGGATCTCAAGAGCGTCAATTTCCGGTCATTGCGGGCCAGTTGCAAACCATGCGTGGTTGGCTGGGGGCCTTTGACGTTTCTTGGTTAGACAACAATCCCATCAACCTGGATTTGTGCACGCGATGCAATGCTTGCGTGCAAGCCTGCCCAGAAAATGCCATTGGTTTGGATTACCAAATTGACATGAACTTGTGCAATGCCAGCCGCGCTTGTGTCAAGGTGTGTCAATCTGCAGGGGCCATTGATTTCAACCGAGTACCTGCGGAAGCTTCGGAAAAATTCGATCTCATCCTAGACCTCCGAGCAGAAGGCGCTAATGTCTCTAATGGCCCTCAGTTTTTGCAACATGCGCCGCCGCAAGGTTATTTCAAATGGGATGGTCACAATCTGGCCACGCTCATGAAGTTGCGCGACATGGTGGGTGAGTTTGAAAAACCCAAGTTCTTTGCCTACAAACAAAAGCTTTGCGCCCACAGCCGCAACGAAACCGTGGGTTGCAATGCCTGCGTCGATATTTGCTCTGCAGAGGCCATTTCAAGCGACAAGTCGCGTCAACAAATCAAGGTCAATCCCAATTTGTGTGTGGGCTGTGGTGCTTGCACCACCGTGTGTCCAACAGGTGCACTGACTTATGCGTATCCCAAAGCGCAAGAGCAAGGCTTGAAAATCAAAACCTTGCTTTCGACCTACCACGCAGCAGGTGGCAAAGACGCCGTGCTAATGCTTCACAGCCAAGAAGCGGGCCTCAAGGTGGTGGAAGAGTTGGGCCGTGCAGCACAACTCAAATTGGCCAAAGGTTTGCCTGCCAATGTCATTCCCATGTCTTTGTGGCACACCGCCAGCTTGGGCTTGGAAGTATGGTTAACCGCAGTGGCCTATGGTGCGCATCAAGTGTTGGTGCTTTGCACACACGAAGAAGCGCCACAATATTTAGACGGACTTGAGGCGCAGATGGCCGTGGCGCAAAGTTTGTTGGCGGGCCTGGGCTATGAAGGTGTTCACTTTCAAGTTGTACGCGCCAAGAACGCCATGGATTTGGACGCTAGTTTGCAAGCCAATGGGGCAGCTAAAGCACAAGCCAAATGGAAAAAGCAAGTGCCCGCCGTGTTTGCCAAATACGCTGTGGCGCCCGAAAAACGCAGCACCCTTGAATTGGCGCTGGACCATTTGAGTGAACATGCGCCCTCTGTTTTGCAGCCCAGCAACAGTGCCATTGCATTGCCTGCAGCGTCACCCTTGGGCGCGCTGAAAGTCAATGTTGACAAATGCACTTTGTGCCTCAGTTGTGTCAGTGCTTGCCCTGCCAGCGCTTTGCAGGACAACCCCGATTTGCCTCAACTGCGCTTCATTGAAAAGAACTGCGTGCAGTGCGGTTTGTGTGCCACCACATGTCCTGAAGACGCCATTGAGTTGGTGCCGCGATTCTTGCGAACGCCCGAACGCAAGCAAGCACAAGTGCTGAACCAGTCCCAGCCCTATGGTTGTGTTAAATGCGGCAAACCATTTGGTACCCTCAAGGCCATCGAAGCCATGTTGGGCAAATTGGCCGGGCACAGCATGTTCCAAGGCGCTGCTTTAGAGCGACTCAAAATGTGTGGCGATTGCCGCGTCATTGACATCTATTCCAATGCGGATGAGGCCAAAATTGCCAACATCCCACCCAAACCTTGATGAATCCAACATGACCTCCAACCTGTCATCGTCCTCCGCCCTAGACGAAGAAACGGCCCGAGCAGAAATTTATGGTTTGCTAGCGCAACTGTTTTATCAGGAACCTAGCCCAGAGTTTTTGGCGCAGTTGCGGGTGGCAGTCACCGATGCACCCGTTGAAGGTGGATTTTTAGAGGAGCCTTGGCGTCAACTTGTCGCGGCATCTAGAGCGTCAACTGATGTTGACATTGCCGCTGAGTTCAACCACTTGTTTGGTGGCGTCGGAAAGCCCGAAGTTTATTTGTATGCCTCGCACTACGTCAGTGGATTTTTGAATGACAAACCCGTGGCCAGGCTGCGTGAAGACTTGGCTGCACTGGGTTTGGAGCGAGACGACAGCATGTCAGAAACGGAAGATCACTTTGCTTGTTTGTGCGAAGTCATGCGCTATTTGATTGCGGGCGACGATGTCACTGTCTCCAACTTGACGCATCAAAGAGAGTTCTTCTCAAAGCACATTCAGCCATGGGCTCAAGACATGACAGATGCCATTGCCAAACATCCCAGAGCCTTATTTTTTGCGGAGTTGGCGGCATTCACCCAGGCCTTTTTGAACATTGAAACGCAAGGTTTTGATTTACTGACCTAGCGCAATTTTTTGTCAAGTAAGTCCACAGGTCTAAGGGTTTCCCCATTGTGTCTGTTGGACAAACTGATACGATCGCGCACGTATGCAAAGTATTTCCTAAGCATCTATAGAGGAAACATTTATGAGTTCTCAAAACCCCAAGGTTTCGCGTCGCACTTTGTTCGCAGGTGCCGGCACTGTGGGCGCAGTGGCAGCGGCCACTAGCATGTTGCCCCAAATTCAAAATTTAGCGCCTCAAGCTGCCCAAAAAGCCAAGCCCGAGCGCGGCGGCGGCTACGAGCTCTCCGAGCACGTCAAGCGCTACTACAAGACCACGTTGGTCTAAGCCCTTTCTCAAACACTCACCTCTTCTGGAGAGTTTCATGTTGTTGACCAAAAAGAATTCAAGCACCACGGGTGCTGCATCGTCACCGTTTGTGCACAGTTTGCGCCGCGGCCTTACACAGGCACTGCCTACCTTAGACCGACGCACTTTCTTGCGCCGTTCAGGTTTGGGTGTGGGCGTGGGCTTGGCTGCATCACAGCTTAGCTTGGTGAAAAAAGCCGAAGCTGCCAACCCCAAAGGGGGCGTGGTGGGCGCAGGCAAAGTCGAAGTCAAGCGCACCATCTGTACACACTGCTCAGTTGGATGTGCTGTCGACGCCGTTGTTGAAAATGGCGTTTGGGTTCGCCAAGAGCCCGTCTTCGATTCACCCATCAATTTGGGCGCGCATTGTGCCAAAGGCGCTGCACTGCGTGAGCACGGTCATGGCGAGTACCGCTTGCGCTACCCCATGAAGCTGGTCAATGGCAAATACGAGCGCATCAGCTGGGACGTGGCCCTCAAAGAAATCAGCGAACGCATGATGGAGTTGCGCAAAGCCAGCGGCCCCGACAGCATTTACTATGTGGGCTCCTCCAAGCACAACAACGAACAAGCGTACCTCATGCGCAAGTTTGTCAGCTTCTGGGGCACCAACAACACCGATCACCAAGCGCGTATTTGCCACTCCACCACTGTAGCGGGTGTGGCCAATACATGGGGCTACGGCGCCATGACCAATTCGTACAACGACATGCAAAACAGCAAGTGCGCCATGTACATTGGCTCCAACGCTGCAGAGGCTCACCCCGTCAGCATGTTGCACATGTTGCATGCCAAAGAAAACGGTTGCAAGATGATCGTGGTCGATCCACGTTTCACACGCACAGCCGCCAGAGCCGACGAATTCGTTCGCATTCGCTCCGGCACCGACATTCCCTTCCTGTTTGGTTTGCTGTACCACATCTTTAAAAATGGCTGGGAAGACAAAAAGTACATTAACGATCGTGTTTATGGCATGGACGCCGTCAAGACCGACATCATGGCCAAGTGGACACCCGACAAGGTGGAAGAAGCTTGCGGCGTCAACGAAGCGCAAGTTTTCAAAGTGGCCAAGATGCTGCATGACAACAACCCCAGCACCATCGTATGGTGCATGGGCCAAACTCAGCACACCATTGGCAACGCCATTGTTCGCGCTTCTTGCATTTTGCAATTGGCCTTGGGCAACGTGGGCAAGACAGGTGGCGGCACCAACATTTTCCGTGGTCACGACAACGTGCAAGGCGCCACCGATGTGGGTCCTAACCCCGACTCATTGCCTGGCTACTATGGTTTGGCTGAAGGTTCTTGGAAGCACTTTGCCAAGGCTTGGGATGTCGATTTTGAGTGGATCAAAGGCCGCTACGCATCACCTGCCATGATGGGCAAGAACGGCATCACCGTCTCACGTTGGATTGATGGCGTGCTCGAGAAAAATGAGCTGATCGACCAAGACAGCAATTTGCGCGGCGTGTTCTTCTGGGGTCATGCCCCCAACTCTCAAACACGCGGTTTGGAAATGAAGCGTGCCATGGACAAGCTTGACTTGTT
>CALPYQ020000076.1 GCA_943327965.2 Singulisphaera sp. GP187 | reverse complement strand
TGTAGACCTCACCGCGCACCTCCAAGACCTCTGGCAGGCCTTGCATAGCTGTAGAAATTTGAAGTGGAATCTGTCCAATGGTTTTGATGTTGTGCGTCACATCTTCGCCATATTCGCCATCGCCGCGCGTTGCCGCTTGGACCAACAGACCTTTCTCATAACGCAAGCTCATGGCCAAGCCATCAAACTTGAGCTCGGCCACATAGCCAACTTCAGGATCGGTTTCGGACAAAGCCAATTCTCGTCGCACGCGTGCATCGAAGGCGCTGGCACCACTTGACTCATTGTCGGTTTCGGTGCGAATGCTGAGCATTGGCACCTGATGGCGCACCGTTTGAAATTCAGGCAACACCGCCCCACCTACACGTTGCGTGGGCGAATGAGGCGTTTGTAGAGAGGGGTGTGTTTGTTCTAAGGCTTGAAGTTCGCGAAACAAACGGTCGTATTCCGCATCCGGTACTTCTGGCGCATCAAGGGTGTAGTAGCTGTGCGCATATTTGTGCAGCAATTGGTGCAATTGATGAGCGCGGTTAGTTGCTTGCGCTAAAGCGGAAGGGCCCTGCCCCTCACCTTCATCAGAGAACAAATCAAGATTCACGGTGAATTAAGAGAACAAGCGTCGTGCCTGTGGCGAGCCAGCAGACAACTCGCGTTGATCGAGCGCGTCGTAAAGGTGTTCCAGGTCGGCAGCGATAGCATTGAGGTCAGCCTCGGTTAAAGCGTGACCGGCGCCATCGGTAATGAGACCGTCCATTTCATGGCCCAAAATGCGTGCCGCTTCACGCAAGCGCGCAAATGCATTTTCTTCTCGGGGCACTTGCGGTACATCCAGGCTGAGTGTGAACTCACGAATGGCTGACAAGGCCGGATCGTCCGCCATGGCGGCTTGGGTATCAAAGGACAAAGACAAAATGGGCGGCAGTCCTTGAACAGGCGCTGCCAGAACCATGCGGCCAGGAATAACGCCGGCCACAAAACCCCAACGCGCTGCATGCTGATGAATGTAGCCGGGACTCCAAGCCGCCGCAGTAGCGACCACTGTAAAGCTTAGCTGGGCATCATGCTCGCTGGCAAATTGATCGAGTTCACGGGCACGCGCCACTTCTTCCAACATGTCTGGAAACTCGGGGGAACCGTTGATGGCATCGGCAAAAGCCTGGGCTTTGATGACAAACTCTGAAAACTCAATTTCGTTCAATGCGCCCACGCGATTGGCCAATTGAATGCCGGCCTGAAATGCATGGTAACGATGGCCAGCGGTTGGCGTTTCCCACTCACCTGTGGTGTCGTGCAAACCCTCAACGGCAAACGGCTTGGTGCCAACACGTCGTGTGGCGGGCAATGCCGCCAATGCCGCATCACCAGAAACTTGGTTGTCGACTTCAATGGCCGCAATGACGTCAATGAGTGCATCGAGTGGTGGTTTTTTCTCGGGCACTGGCAATGTAGCGAGGGCATCGTCTAAATAACTGGGGTCTTTAGGGCCATTGGATTGCACATTGCCATCGAGCGTGGGGTCGATGCCAACACCAGAATTTTCCGGAGAAGCCTGACGGGGGGCATTTTGCCTGGCCGTCCACAGGTTGTAGACAACCACCCCCACCAACGTCAGTCCACCGACAATGGCCAAACTGTTTTGCAATGAGCTCATGTGTGTTTGTGCTTCAAGTTGATTGAAAGAAGTCTTTGAATCAGGTGAGTTCCGCCATTGAGACGGCCGCTTCCATGTCGACAGCCACAATGCGGGAGACGCCTTGCTCTTGCATGGTGACACCAATCAGTTGTTCGGCCATTTCCATGGCAATCTTGTTGTGACTGATGAACAAGAACTGCGTTTCTTTGCCCATGCTCTTGACCAACTTGGCATAGCGCTCGGTGTTGCTGTCGTCAAGGGGTGCATCCACCTCGTCTAGCAAACAGAAAGGCGCTGGGTTGAGTTGGAAAATAGCAAATACCAGGGCAATGGCTGTGAGGGCTTTTTCACCACCCGACAACAGGTGAATGGTTTGGTTCTTTTTGCCTGGGGGCTGCGCCAAAACTTGTACACCAGAATCTAGAATTTCGTCGCCGGTCATGACCAAACGGGCGTTGCCACCGCCAAACAACTCGGGGAACATGCGGCCAAAGTGTTCGTTCACAATTTTGAAAGTGCCGCCCAAAAGTTCGCGCGTTTCAGCATCAATTTTGCGAATGGCATCTTCCAAAGTGTTCATGGCTTCGGTCAAGTCGGCCGTTTGAGCGTCTAAGAAAACTTTGCGTTCACGGGCCGTGCTTAATTCATCCAAGGCGGCCAAATTGACGGCGCCCAGGGCTGCAATTTCTCGGTTCAAACGGTCAATTTCTGACTGCAAACCCGTTAAGCGAACATTGCCTTCTTCAATGGACTTGGCCAAAGCTTCTAGGTCGGCTTCTGCATCTTGCAAGAGTTGCGAGTACTGTTCCAGGCCCAAGCGCGATGCTTGCTCTTTGAGCTGCAAATCGGTAATGCGTTGACGCAATGGGTCGAGCTCACGCTCAAAACTCATGCGGCGCTCATCGCTGGCACGCAAGCGGGCTGTGAGGTCGTCGTATTCGCTGCGTTTGGCACCCAAAACTTGCTCGCGCTCCATTTTGATGGCCAGGGCATTTTGCAAGCCTGCTTGGGCCGCTGCATCCGTCAGGCGCGACAACTCGTCTTTGGCGCGCTCTTGCTCGGCTTTGATCGATTCAATTTGCTGACCCGCGGTTTCAAGACCGCGCTGCAGCTCAGAACGTCTGGCTTCTAAACTGCGTTGCGAGAAAGTGGCCTCTTGGGCCAATCGCTCAAGGGTGCGCTGTTGCTCACGACATTCCGAAAGTTTGCGCTCCGATTCAATGACCCGCTCATCGAGTTGGGCATGGCGTTCTTGGCTGTCTGCCAATTGCATGTCGAGTTCTTCAAAGCGCCCTTCCGCAGTCATGCGACGCTCTTGAAGGTCTTCTAAACTCAAATCGACTTCGGCCAAGTCACCTGCAATTTGCTCACCGCGGGCACGAGTTTGTTCAGCCCACTGCGTGAGGCGCAGCGTTTCGACTTGAAGCTCATGCGCTTTGGACTGCGCGTCAGTGGCCTCTTGACGCACTGAAACCAAACGCTGCGCAGCATCTGAATAGGCGGCCTCGGCACGCACAGATGCAGAACGCGTTTCTTCAGCAATCAAGGTTTGCGCACGCTGTTGCTTTTCAAAGTTTTCGATGTCTTGCGCACGGGCAAGTAAACCGGCTTGCTCTGAATCTGGGGCATAAAAGCTGACGCTGTGTTTGCCAATGGCATGGCCAGACTGAACCACAAAGCATTCGCTGCCCTGCAATTGATCGCGCCAAGCCATGGCGTCGTCTAAAGAAGGCGCCGTGAAATAACCCTGCAACCAATCGGTGAGCAAGGCCGACAAGCCCGCATCGGACAGACGCAGTAAGTCAGACAAAGGCCGGCAAGCCGATGGCAGCCCTTTGCGTGCAACGGTGGTGCTGCCATTGGGTGGCGAATAAAAAGACAACTTGGCAGGCGGCGCATCGGAAGCAAAGGACTTGACCATGTCCAAGCGCGAAACTTCTAGCGAAGAAAGACGCTCGCGAAGTGCCGACTCCATGGCATTTTCCCAACCAGGCTCCATGTGGATTTTGCTCCACAAGCCTTGCAGGTTGTCCAGTCCGTGTTTGCCCAACCAAGGCTTTAATTTGCCATCGGTTTTGACTTTTTCTTGAAGCGATTTGAGGGCTTCGATTTTGGCCGTCAGATCGGCCAGTTTGGCTGATTCGTCGTTTACGGCTTGTTGCTTGTTGCGGCGCTCTTGGTCCAGCAAAGGTGTTTGCGTTTCGAGCTCGGCCAATCTGGCACTGCTGTCTTTGGACAAGGCCTCGGCTTGCGCTAACTGCGTCTGCATATTGAGCAAGCGTTGTTCGTCTGGCGCATCAAGGGCGTTGCGATCGGCCACCAATTTTTCGCGGCGCAATGTGAGCTGTCTGGTTTGATCTTCGATGTTGCGTTGATCGGCGGCCAACACCTGAATTTGTTGCTGCACTTGGACCACACTGCCGCGCTGCTCGTTGGCTTTGGCTTGAGCTTGGCGCAGGGCCTCTTCCAAATCGGGCAAGGCTTGCGCCTGGTCTTCCACTTGCGCGGCCAAGGTCATGGTTTGGTCTTCGGCCTGAAGCGCTTGCTCGGCCAAAGACGCCAGCTCGGCTTGGGCCTGCGTTTGCCTGTCGGACCAATCTGCCGATTGAACTTGCAGTTGGGCCAGGCGCTGCTCAGCGCGTTGACGGCCCTCCACCACAAAGCGAATTTCGGCCTCCAGTTTGCCCACTTCGGCACTGGCCTCGTACAACAAACCTTGTGCTTGGTTGACTTGATCGCCAGCGGCATAGTGGGCTTGTCGCACAGTTTCTAGGTCGGCCTCGACGTGCCTTAAGTCGGCAATGCGGGCTTCCAAATCGATGACGGCTTTGTCGACATCGGCCTTGATTTTGACTTGATCGGATTCGGCATCGGCCCGCTTGAAAAACCAGAGCTGCTGCTGTTTAAGGGTGGCGTCGGCTTTGAGGTTGTTAAAGCGTTGGGCCACTTCGGCTTGTTTTTCCAACTTTTCCAAGTTGGCATTGAGCTCGCGCAAAATGTCTTCAACGCGGGTCAGGTTTTCGCGGGTGTCAGACAAACGGTTTTCAGTTTCACGGCGACGCTCTTTGTATTTAGAAACACCTGCCGCTTCTTCCAAAAACAAACGCAATTCTTCAGGGCGCGATTCAATGATGCGGCTGATGGTGCCCTGACCAATGATGGCGTAAGCGCGTGGGCCCAAACCCGTGCCCAAGAACACGTCTTGAACGTCGCGGCGACGAACGGGTTGGTTGTTGATGTAGTAGCTGCTGTTGCCATCGCGGGTTAGAACGCGCTTGACAGCAATTTCGGCAAATTGGCCCCATTGCCCACCAGCCCGGTGGTCGGCATTGTCAAACACCAACTCGACACTGGCACGGCTGGCAGCTTTGCGGGTGTTGGTGCCGTTAAAAATAACGTCTTGCATGGACTCGCCACGCAATTCAGAGGCCTTGGACTCGCCCAAAACCCAGCGGCATGCGTCCATGATGTTGGATTTGCCACAACCATTGGGGCCCACCACACCAACCAACTGGCCTGGGAGCACAAAGTTTGTGGGTTCTGCGAAGGATTTGAATCCTGATAATTTGATGGAATTAAGGCGCACAGCAGTCAGAATTTGGGTCAAAAGGCACACCTTGTGCCCGAAGCCTCCATGTTAACCGACCCAAACCCTAAACAGACTCAGAAATGAGCTGAAATTCGCCCAATAAACCGATCCAGTATCCCGGATAATTGGGGGATGAATCCCCTATTGGCCTCCCTCCAACCTTACCCCTTTGAACGCCTGCGGCAATTGTTTGCGGGCGTCACCCCCAACCCCCAACTGGCGCACATCAGTCTGGGGATCGGCGAGCCTAAGCACGCCACCCCAGAATTCATCAAAAAAGCCCTCACGGAGTCTTTGGACACTGCCCTGTCTGGCTACCCCGCCACAGCAGGCGAGTTGCGAATGCGCGAAGCTTGCGCCAAGTGGTTACAAAGACGCTATCGCATTGAAATCAATGCGGCCACACAGGTTTTGCCAGTCAATGGATCGCGTGAAGCCTTGTTTTCATTGGCTCAAGCCGTGCTCAACCCCACCCAAGCTGGCGGCATGGTGATCAGCCCCAACCCGTTCTATCAAATCTACGAAGGGGCCACTTTGTTGGGTGGCGCACAGCCTTATTACGTTCCCAATACAGCCGAAAACAATTTTGCAGCCAACTGGGATGACGTACCCGACCAAGTCTGGGCCAAAACACAACTTTTGTTTGTCTGCTCGCCAGGCAATCCAACAGGCAAGATCATGCCCTTGGACGAATGGCAAAAACTCTTTCAATTGAGCGAAAAATACGGCTTTGTCATTGCCTCCGATGAATGCTACAGCGAAATTTATTTCCGCGACGAACCGCCCTTGGGCGGCCTTGAAGCAGCCAGCTTGTTGGGCTACAAAGATTTCAAGCGACTGATTGCATTTACCAGTTTGTCCAAGCGCAGCAATGTGCCGGGCCTTCGAAGCGGTTTTGTGGCCGGCGATGCCGCCATTCTCAAAGACTTTTTGCTTTACAGAACTTACCATGGCTGTGCCATGAGTGGCGTGGTTCAAGCGGCCAGCATCGCAGCCTGGAACGATGAAGCGCACGTCATAGAAAACCGCAACCTGTACCGCACCAAATTTGCACAAGTCACACCTGTATTGGCCGAGGTCATGGACGTCAAATTGCCCGATGCCAGCTTTTACTTATGGGCGGGTGTGCCCAAGGCCTGGAACAACAGCGACACCGACTTTGCGCGCGAACTTTACGCCGCAGAACATGTGACTGTTTTGCCCGGCAGTTACATTGCCCGAGAGGCCCATGGCTTTAACCCTGGCCAAGGCCGCGTCCGTATGGCTTTGGTGGCCGAAACAGCCGAGTGCCTAGAAGCCGCCCACCGCATTGCCCGTTTTATTCGATCAGGTCGCCCCACATGAGCAACACACTGAGACTGACAGAACAACTGATGGCCATGCCCTCCGTCACACCCACCGATGGCGGCTGCACGGCACTGATTCAATCGCATTTGGACCCACTGGGTTTTGCATGCGAAGTGATCGATTGCGGCCCCGATACTTTCAGGGTCAAAAATTTGTGGGCCAAACGAGCTGGGTCTTCTGGACAAACCTTGGCTTTTGCCGGCCATGTCGATGTCGTTCCAACAGGGCCATTAAGCCAATGGACCAGCGACCCCTTCACACCCACCCACCGCGACGGCAAGTTGTATGGCCGCGGCGCCTGCGACATGAAAGCCTCACTGGCTGCCATGGTGGTGGCCACCCAAGAATTTTTGAAAGAAACGCCCCAACCCGCATTGGGCATTGCGTTTCTGCTAACCAGCGACGAAGAAGGCCCTGCCCTTGATGGCACCGTTCGTGTTTGTGAATTGCTCAAAGCAAGAAATGATGCGCCCGATTTCTGCATCGTTGGAGAACCCACTTCCGTCAAAAAAACAGGCGACATGATTAAAAATGGTCGCCGTGGTTCTCTCAGCGGCAAACTCAAAGTGATTGGCATCCAAGGCCATATTGCGTACCCACAGTTGGCCGACAATCCCGTTCACAAAGCGGCGCCTGCCATTGCAGAATTGGCCAGCACCGTCTGGGACACAGGCAATGACTTCTTTCCACCGACCACTTGGCAAATTAGCAACGTGCATGCGGGCACTGGTGCCAGCAACGTCATTCCCGGCGAAATGGTGATTGATTTCAACTTTCGCTTTTGCACAGAATCAAC
>CALPYQ020000075.1 GCA_943327965.2 Singulisphaera sp. GP187 | reverse complement strand
TTGTGCGATATGTTGGCGAAGCTGTTGTTGCTGTGGCGGCTGAAACTTTGGACATTGCTCGCGCCGCTTTGGCTTTGATACATGTTGAGTACGAAGAACTTCCCAGCTTATTCGACCCTCACGAAGCCATGAAAGATGGCGCGGTACAACTGCATTCTTTTGCGCAAAATAACATTTGCAAGCATACGCGTATCCGCAAGGGCGACGTCGACGCTGCGTTGGCACAAGCCGACATCATTGTTGAGCAAACTTACAACACACAAGCCATCGAACATGCTTACCTTGAGCCTGAAGCGGGATTGGCTTACTTAGAAGCTGATGGTTGTGTGACGGTGCAGTCGCCTAGCCAAAACATTACCCATCATCGGCACATGTTGGCTCGCATTTTGGGGCGTCCCATCAATAAAGTGCGCATGATCATGAGTACCGTGGGTGGTGGCTTCGGCGGTAAAGAAGACATGATTTACCAAGGTATTTTGGCGCTGGCTGCAATTAAAACGCGTCGCCCAGTACGTTATGTTTTTACGCGCGAAGAAAGTATCAAGGTCAGCGCTAAGCGGCACCCCTTCAACATCCGTTATACGATGGGTCTCCAGCGAGACGGCCGCATTGTGGCCACAAAGATGGTCATGGTCAGCGATGGTGGTGCCTATGCATTGTCGACGCCTGGCGTGATGAACAAGTCGGCCATATTGGGTCCTGGGCCTTACGCGGTTCCCAATGTGTGGGTCGACGCCATTGGTGTCTACACCAACAATACGCCCAGCGGTGCCTTCCGTGCATTCGGTGCTTTCCAATCTGAGTTTGCAACCGAATGTCACTTGGACCTTTGTGCCCAAAAACTCGGCATGGATCCCGTTGCAATTCGCCGTATCAATTTGATGCGCGATGGCGCAACGACGCACACCCGCCAACAACTCGATCGAGTGCTGGCTGTCGAATGTCTTGAAGCCGCAATCAAGGCCGCCGGTTGGGAGCCTGGGGTGCCCTACCGTCAAGGGCAGGGTCAGCCCATGCGAAGCGATTTCAATTATGAAGGTTCGCGTGAGTTCTATTTAATTGGCGGCAAAACCAAGCCCAGTGTTCCTCTGACCTCTGAGGCTCATCACAATCAAGGAGACATGGCATGAAAAACCGAGGAAGAGGTGTAGCCTGTGGTTGGTACGGTATCGCCCGCACAGCAGCGATGGACCGCGCTGCAGTTTGGGTTGAGCTTGACGATGGTGGGACTGTCAAAATTGCCACTGGCGTCACGGAAATCGGTGAAGGTGTCTTGACCGGTCTCTGTCAAATTGCAGCCCAGGAAATGGGCGTTCGCCCTGAGGACATTGTTCTCGGAGACAACGACACTGCCCGTGTTCCAGAAGCAGCGCACGCAGGTGCGACACGTATGACCTACATGATTGGCAATGCCGTTGCTGTGGGTTGCCGTGAGGCCTTTGGACGTTTTCGAGTTGCGATGGGCGCTTACTGGGGTGTCAGCCCAGAAAGCGTGAAAGCATTTTCAGGTCAAGTCTGGGTTGAGGGTTCCGCCAGCAAGCGCATGAGCATGGAACATGCTGTTCACGTTTTGAAAAAAGAGCGTGGCATTGTCATTGTCGGTAGTGGACTCTTTACCTCAGCGCACACCTCACTTCATCCAGAAACGGGCGAAGCGACACCCTGGCAGAGCTACGTTTTTGGTGCGCAGGTGGCTGAGGTTGAAGTGGATGACGACACTGGAGAAGTACAAGTACTGGGTGTTTGGGCGGCGCACGATGTGGGTCGCGTGATCAATCCTCAGCAAGTCGAGGGTCAGATTGAAGGCTCCGTCATTATGGGATTGGGGCATGCGCTGATGGAGGAGTATGTGCAGGTCAAGGGCGAAACAACAACGCCTGGCTTTGCCAAATACATCCTGCCTACCGCCTTGGACATTCCACACGTCACTTCTGTTTTGCTGACTGAGCCCGACCCAAAGACACCTCTGGGTGTTAAAGGAATTGGAGAGCCAGCCATCACGCCAACAGCGGCCGCAATTATCAACGCCATCTACGACGCTGTTGGCGTTCGCATGACACGGCTGCCAGCTACACCTGAGCGAGTGATGGAGGCATTGATTGCCAAGCGCTCAGTTGCGAAGGCTACAAAAACACCCATCGAAGAGACCATCACCTAAAAAAATAATCAGTCAGTTTGAAGTGGTGTTTGTATTTTAAAGATCAATTCACCAAGCCCTTTTATTAACGGAGACAAAAATGACGAATCAAAAACAAACCAATTTACGCCGATCCATCTTGATCGGAATGCTTGCAACAGCCAGCGCCTTTGCAGCCGGTACAGGTTTTGCACAAAACTTTCCAGCAAAGCCTGTTGAGTTGGTTGTCTTATTCCCAGCCGGTTCTGCTGCGGATGTCACGGCACGTGTCTTGTCAGAGCAAATGAGTAAGAAGCTTGGACAGCCGATTGTCGTCGTTAACAAACCGGGTGGTGGTGGCTCTATTGGTTACAAGTACGCCCAACAGAAGCCAGCTGACGGATATACCTTGGTCTTTAATTCAACGTCCATCAGCACTGTTTTCTACTCTGGCTTGATTCCTTTCGACTATCGCGCGTTTGATCCTATCGCGCGCGTTACAGTAGAAAATCCGGTCATTGCTATCAGAGCCAATGCGCCTTGGAAAGATCTGAAGGCCATGGTCGATGATGTCAAAAAGCGTCCAGGCGCAGTTTCTATCGGCAACTCAGGCATTGGCAGTCATACACACATTTCATCGGTGGCATTTTTTAAAGAAATTAATGCTGATGTCATGCATGTGCCTTTTGGCGCGTCACAAGTTGTCACAAGCTTGCTTGGCGGTCAGATTGATGCTGTCGTGTCAGTGCCTTCAGCGCTGACATCGCATGTCAGTGCGGGTACTTTGCGCATTGTGGGTGTCTTGGCGTCGTCACGCGAACCCGCATTCCCAACAGTGCCTACCACTGCAGAAGCAGGCATGGCTTACAACGGCGAAATGTGGCGCGGTATTGCGTCGCCTAAGGGTACGCCGCCAGCCATCGTCTCCCGTCTAGAGAAGGCTTTGCAAGAAGCTGTGACAAGTCCGGAATTCAAGGCGCAAGGCGTGAAGATGGGTTTTGTCCCTGCATTCATGCCAGCCAATGAATTCGGTCCTCTGATTGCCAAGGACGACGTCATGTTGGGTAGACTGATTGAGCGAGCCGGTCTGAACATCAAATAATCAATTCAAGTCAATGAACAATCAAGTTGAAATACCCGCCGTCATGCTGTTAGGAACTCCGGGCTTAGAAGCTAGGGCAAAAGTCATCGCAAGCAGCGGGGGGCTGAATCAGGCTCTAGCTTCAGGCGCGTTGCCCAAACAACTCAACATTACACTTTCTGAAGCATTGGTGTTGGGTCTGCTCAAGCAAGGTGTCAGTAAATACTTGGCTATTTTCGGACATGGCTCTACCGATCTTGGCGAGGTACTTCGCGTCTACACAGAGGCTGGCGTGACGAAGGTTTTTAACTTTCGCAACGAAGTGGAAATGGCCCATGCCGGGACCGCTCTGGCCTGGGCATGGAAGGAGCCTTGCGCAGTCGTGACCTCGATTGGTCCCGGTGCGCTTCAGGCCCTGGCGGGTTCCTTGGCTGCAGCTTGCAATGGCGTGGGTCTGTACCATATTTATGGCGATGAAACCACCTGGGGTGAAGGCTACAACATGCAGCAGATTCCTAAGCAGCAGCAGCAGCTGTACGGTCAAATGACTGCGCTGATGGGGCAATCTTATGTGTTGCACACACCGGAGGCACTTCGTGATGCCCTGCGTCGAGGTACGCAGTGCGTTAACCACCCAGTGAAGCCGGGTCCTTTCTATTTGATGTTGCCAATCAATACCCAGCCGCAAGTGATCGATGGGCTCAATTTGGAGGCCTTACCAGAGGCATTGCAAAACACACCAACAGCCATTGCTGACATGGCTGTTCTCAAAAAGGCGGCAGAAGCTTTGCGAGGTCACTCTCGCATTGTCTTCAAGATTGGTGGTGGCGGTCGACCCTTTGCAGGTCCATTGAGAAAATTGGCCGAGCGATGCGGCGCTGCCGTTGTGGCTTCGCCAGGCTCAACGGGTATCCTACCCGATGCGCACCCGCAATACATGCATGTTGGCGGTAGCAAGGGCTCCATCAGTGGCAATCACGCAATGGCCAATGCAACATTGCTGGTGGCCATTGGTACACGTGCTGTCTGTCAAAGTGATTGCTCTGGTGTTGGCTATCCTTTGGTCGAACAGGTGATCAACATCAATGCCGATCTGTCCGACTTGACGCATTACAACCGGACCATTCCGCTGCAAGGGGATATTGGTGCCGTTGTTGACCAGTTGTTGTCTGTGCTCGAAGGTATGCCCGATGAACAGTCACAGCCACGTTCTGTTTGGTTGGAGGCATGTGCCGCAAGCAAGGCAGCTTGGAAAAGTTTTTTACATCAGCGACAGTCCACGCCGCCACTTTTTGATGAGGTCTGGCAACGAAGTGTTTTGACGCAACCCGCCGCCATCAAAGTCGTTTGCGATTTTGCAAATGAAGTCAACGCCATCAAATTCTTTGATGCAGGTGATGTGCAGGCCAATGGATTTCAAACCGTCGAGGATGATTCAACTGGGCAGACTTACACAGAGTCGGGTGCTTCGTACATGGGTTTTGCCACCTGTGCTGTCACTGCTGCCGGCATGGCAAGTACGCAGCAATATCCCATTGCATTCACGGGTGACGGATCATTCATGATGAATCCACAGGCCCTGATCAGTGCCATCGAACATCAAGCACGTGGCACCATCGTTATTTTTGACAATCGCCGAATGGCTGCTATTTCAAGCCTTCAGCATGCACAGTACGGTAAAGACTTCCGGACCAACGATGCAGTGGCCGTCGATTATGTTCAGTTGGCGGGCAGTGTGAAAGGCGTTCAGGCGCTTTGGGGTGGTGAAGATACGGCTTCTCTGCGCGAAGCCCTCAAGCGTGCGCATTCGCATCCAGGGCTGTCAGTGGTTCATGTGCCAGTGTATGCAGGCGAGCGCCCTGAGGGTGGCTTAGGTGCTTACGGTTCTTGGAACGTGGGTAACTGGTGCGATGACGTTCAACAACGTTACCTGTCTAGCCTTGTTTAATTAATTCTTTCAAATTCAATGACTATGAAGCGTGACGATCTAGGTTTATACAGTGGCTACGGCCTTTTCATCAACGGTCAGTGGCGCGCGGCCACCGGAGGCGAGACGCGAGAGGTCATTGACCCCACCAACGAAGAAGTGATTGGCCACATTCCAGTGGCCACTCGCCTAGATATCGAAGAAGCGGTGAATGCAGCCGATGCAGCTTTTCGCACATGGCGTCACACATCGCCCTGGGAGCGATCGGTGCTGTTGCATCGCACAGCCTCAATTATGCGAGAGCGCATTGAAGAAAATGCCCGCTTGATGTCGTCTGAGACAGGCAAGCCTTTGGCGCAGTCCCGAGGTGAACTCAATGACGCAGCCGACCAATTTGATTGGTATGCCGGCGAAACTCAGCGCATCTACGGTCACACCTTTCAAGCGCGAGTGCCTGAGGTGCGCATGCAAGTTCGATATGAGCCTGTTGGTGTGGTTGCGGCTTTTTCTGCCTGGAACTTTCCAGCTTTGCTGCCTTCTCGCAAAATTGCGGCGGCTCTGGGCGCTGGCTGTTGTGTGGTGGTCAAACCAGCCAGCGAAGCAGCGGGCAGTTGCATGGCGGTCATTCAAGCTTTGCACGATGCTGGCTTACCCTCTGGCACGGTCAATCTGGTCACCGGTGATTCCGGATTTATTTCTGAAGTTTTGGTGGGATCACCCAAAATTGCAAAAATCACATTGACTGGATCCACCTCAGTGGGACGCAAGATGCTCCATTTGGCGGCTGAAGGCATCAAGCGAGTTTCAATGGAACTGGGTGGTCACGCGCCAGTTTTGATTTTTGAAGATGCGGATGTCGAGGCTGCAGCAGAGCAATGTGCTCGCTTTAAGTACCGCAATTGTGGTCAAGTGTGTGCATCGCCATCACGCTTTTTTGTGCATGAAAGTGTCTATGCACGGTTTGTCGATAAATTTGGTGAGATCGCTCGCTCTCTGAAAGTTGGCCCCGGTTTGGCCGCTGACACAGACGTCGGGCCCATGGCCAATCGACGTGGTTTGTTACACGCACAATCTTTGATTGCCGATGCCCTAGATCACGGTGCTCGCCTCATCGCTGGCGGCGCCCGTCCAGAAGGCCTTGGAACCAAGGGTTACTACCTATCACCGACTGCCCTGGCCGATGTGCCGCAGTCAGCGCGAATCATGCACGATGAGCCCTTTGCGCCGGTCGCACCGATTGCCCCATTTAGCAACTTTGACCAGGCCATCGCGCTTGCCAACGCCACCCCCTATGGCCTGGCGTCATACTTGTTCACGCGTTCGCTCAAGACTGCCACCATGGCCAGTGAAGCCATCGAGGCGGGCATGGTGGGTATCAATGAACTCGCTATTGCCAGTGCTGAGATGCCTTTTGGTGGCGTCAAGGACAGCGGAATGGGACGTGAAGGGGGCTCACTGGGCCTGCGCGACTATTTAGAAGCAAAATATATCAAGACTCGGCTATAGATGCTTAGAATCTTCGTTCATTTCAATTAAGTCAATCGAAGCCATCCAAAATTCGGTGACCATCAGTTTCAATTAGGACTCTTCATGGCAGATATTCCCGATCACGGCATCGCTCGCGGTCTGACAAATTACGGTGACCGTGCATTCGCGCTTTACTTGCGTCGAAGCTTCATCAAGTCAATGGGCTATTCGACAGAATTGCTGGAGCGCCCAGTGGTTGGCATTGCCTCCAGCGGATCTGGTTTTAACAATTGCCATCGCGCCATGCCCGAGTTGGTTGAAGCTGTCAAACGCGGTGTGTTGGCTGCTGGCGGATTGCCAATTGAGTTCCCTACCATTTCGCTGGGTGAGGTTTTTTTAAACCCAACCAGTTTGATGTTCCGCAACCTCATGAGCATGGATGTTGAGGAAATGGTCCGTGCACAACCGATGGATTCGGTTGTACTGATCGGGGGTTGCGACAAAACAGTACCCGCGCAACTGATGGGCGCGGCGGCTGCTGATGTTCCTGCAATTCAGCTGGTCACTGGACCCATGATGACCGGTCGTCACGAAGGCGAACGCTTGGGAGCTTGCACAGACTGCCGCAGATTTTGGGGCAGCTACCGCGCTGGCAAAATTGAACGTAAAACCATTGACCTTGTCGAAGGCCGATTGGCTACCACAGCAGGTACCTGTGCTGTGATGGGTACTGCAAGCACCATGGCGTGTATTGCAGAAACTCTTGGCATGTCCTTGCCCGGCACGGCGGCCATACCGGCTGTGCATGCC
>CALPYQ020000074.1 GCA_943327965.2 Singulisphaera sp. GP187 | reverse complement strand
TGATTAAACTTGGTGCCCAGGAAGGGACTCGAACCCCCACGAAGTTACTCGCTAGTACCTGAAACTAGTGCGTCTACCAATTCCGCCACCTGGGCTCTCAGGACAAGAACAAAGGATTGTATATCAAAAAAATTAGCCAACCCTCTGGACTCCTCGATGAAATCGAGGGCAGTGTGCAAGGTCACCGCGATGGTCACGGCTTTCTGATTCGTGACGACAGTGAAGGCGACATCTTTTTGCCGCCCAACGAAATGCGAGCGGTGTTGCACAAAGATCGCGTCAAAGTTCGCATCGTTCGACAAGACCGCAAGGGTCGGCCAGAAGGTCGTGTGGTTGAAATTCTTGAACGACCTGCACAACCCATCATTGGCCGCTTACTCAATGAAGGCGGCATTTGGATTGTTGCCCCAGAAGACAAGCGCTATGGGCAAGACATTCTGATTCCCAAAGTAGGCATTGGTGCCGGCAAGCCTGGCCAAGTGGTGGTGGTTGAACTCACGGAGCCGCCTGCATTGTTTGGACAGCCTGTGGGACGCGTCAAAGAAGTACTGGGAGAAATTGATGATCCCGGAATGGAAATTGACATTGCCGTTCGCAAGTACAGCGTGCCTCACGAATTTTCTGCCGCTTGTTTGAACTTGGCGCGTGAGTTACCGGACAAGGTCCGCCCTCAAGATTCCAAAGGGCGCATTGACTTAACTGACATTCCCTTGGTCACCATTGATGGTGAGGATGCCCGCGATTTTGACGATGCCGTGTATTGTGAGCCCGCCAAGATTGGCAAAGCCAAAGCCTGGCGTTTGTTGGTGGCCATTGCCGATGTCAGTCATTATGTAGAGACTGGAAGCGCCATTGACATTGATGCCTATGACCGGGCAACCAGTGTCTATTTTCCGCGCCGCGTCATTCCAATGCTGCCCGAGAAACTCTCCAATGGTTTGTGTTCGCTGAACCCAGAAGTAGAGCGCCTGTGCATGGTGTGTGACATGCTAATCACGGCCAAAGGCGACATTCATGCCTACCAGTTTTATCCTGCCGTCATGTTCAGCCATGCGCGTTTCACCTACACCGAAGTGGCTGCCATTTTGGCCAATACGCGAGGCCCTGAGGCCATTAAGCGCAAAGCAAGGGTCAACGATTTACTGAACTTGCACGACGTTTATCGCGCATTGCTGGCATCACGAGCCGTTCGTGGTGCGGTAGATTTTGAAACGACCGAAACCCAAATCATTTGTGATGACAATGGTCGGATTGAAAAAATAGTACCGCGTGTGAGGACGGAAGCGCATCGACTGATTGAAGAAGCCATGTTGGCGGCCAACGTTTGCAGTGCTGATTTCATTCAAAGCAGTAAGCACCCCGGCTTGTTCCGTGTACACGAAGGCCCCACGCCCGAGAAGAAAGACTTGCTGCGCAATTACTTGAAGTCTTTGGGCCTCCCATACACGGTCAGTGACGAGCCCAAGCCCAGTGAATTTCAGCACATTGCACAGGCCACCAAAGAACGGCCCGATGCGCAGCAAATTCACACCATGCTCTTGCGCTCTATGCAACAAGCCATCTATACGCCTATCAACAGCGGTCACTTTGGCTTGGCATACGAGGCCTATACACACTTCACCAGCCCCATTCGTCGGTATCCCGACCTGCTGGTGCATCGTGTCATCAAAGCCATCTTGGCGCATCAAAAATACCAACTGCCTGCTTTGCCATTGCCCGGTGAAGCCCATGCCAAATTGGCCAAGCGTTTGCAGAAAAACAAATCAGGCGCGCAGATGGACGATGCACCTCGCATCAAGATGTCACCTGCAGAGCAGCAAGCATGGGAAGCGGCAGGTCTCCATTGCAGCGCCAATGAGCGCCGCGCTGATGAGGCCAGTCGCGATGTCGAAGCTTGGCTGAAATGCAAATACATGCGCGAGCATTTGGGTGAGGAGTATTCGGGCGTCGTCACTTCGGCCACCAGTTTTGGAATTTTCGTCACCCTGGACACGTTGTATGTCGAAGGATTGGTTCACATCACCGAATTGGGTGGCGAGTATTTCCGCTTTGATGAAGCCCGCCAAGAACTCCGCGGAGAGCGGACCGGTATCCGTTATGCCATTGGCACACGCGTACAAATTCAAGTGAGCCGTGTCGATTTGGATGGCCGCAAAATTGACTTCCGTCTGGTTAATCCGGCCGAAGAGTTCAGTTCACGGCAGTTGCGCGAGAAGGGGCCCTCCAAGTCGGGCGCAAATGGCCCCTCCAAAGGTCAAGGCTTTGGCGCTGAATCTTCTAAATCGAAATCTAAATCTCGCCCGTTCAATGCCAGAACAGGCGACGGTTTGAATGCTACCAGTCGTCATGGGAAAGCTGCCCCCAAAGGTGCACCCCCCAAATCTGCTGGCAAGAAAAAAACCAGCCAGGCTCGAAAGAGCCGCCGCTAAACCGAAAAATCTCAGCTTTTCTTTGACGTCCATCAAGACCTAAACCACAACATTCAGGAGTCTTTATTCATGACACAAACATCAAAAATTGCCATCGTGACAGGTGCTGGCTCTGGCATTGGCAAGGCAACGGCTTTGGCATTGCTAAAGGATGGCTGGTCCGTCGTTTTAGCGGGTCGCCGGCTTGCCAATTTGGAAGAAGTCGCTGCTGAAGCTAAGGCACTGAATGCCAATTACCAAGTGCTGGCTGTACCTACTGATGTCACACAAGAAGACTCCGTGGCCAATTTGTTTGCCCAGTGCGTGAAAACGTTTGGCCGTGTCGATTTGTTGTTCAACAATGCAGGCGTCAGTACACCCGCCATTCCCTTGCCAGAACTGAGTTTGGAAATGTGGAAGGGTGTAGTCGATACCAATTTGACAGGCATGTTCCTCTGCATTCGGGAAGCATTCCGAGTCATGAAAGATCAGAAGCCCATGGGCGGTCGCATCATCAACAACGGTTCTATTTCGGCCACCACGCCCCGTCCGTTTTCCATTGCCTACACGTCGACCAAACATGCAGTTTCCGGTTTAACCAAAACAGCATCTTTAGATGGCCGTCAGTACGACATTGCAGTGGGTCAAATTGATGTGGGCAATGCGGCAACGCCGATGGCCATGAAGATGGCCAAAGGTGTCCCCCAAGCCAACTTGGAAATCAAAGCCGAGCCCTTAATGGATGTGGCTTTGGTGGGTTCCTCTGTGGTCTATATGGCCAGTTTGCCCTTGGAAGCCAATGTCATGTTCCATACTGTGATGGCGACAAAGATGCCGTTTGCGGGCCGCGGATAAGTTGTGCCAAGGTGCTAGCAGTCAAGCTGGCACCTTGAAATAAATCAGCGGCTTGACCATGTTCAAACACGGCAGCGCATGCGCTTTCAAAGTCAGTCAAGCCTTGCGCCAATCTGGCACCGACTAAACCGGCCAACACATCGCCAGTACCGGCAGTAGCCAAGCGGGCATTGCCGGTGGGATTGATCACAGGTGTTTGTCCAACTTTGGCAATGATGGTGCCCGAACCTTTTAGGACAACGGTGCATTCAAACAACAGCGCCAATTCTTTCGCTGCTTGCAAACGATCTTGTTGCACATCAGCCGTGTCTTTTTTCAAAAGACGCGCAGCTTCAAGAGGGTGTGGCGTGATGACGGTCACTCTGTTTAAACGCGCTCTTTTTTTCAGCAAGTCTTCAAGGCTAGCGTCTTGCGAAATGGCATTGAGGGCGTCTGCATCCAAAACAAGTTGCGTTGTTTCTTGAAGTACCTGAGGCAGTACTTTTTGAATGGCCACGCCACCGCCGCATCCGCAGACAACAACACCCGTAGAAAGATCCAATGCATCAAAACTTCGGGACATGATTTCTGGTTGAACGGGGTTGTGTGACCAAGAGGCTTCGTCTTGAAGATTTTGATGAATTGCGCCCAACGCTTTGTTCATCAAGTAACAAGTCATGACCCGACCCGCACCAGCATGCAAGGCCGCAGACGCAGCCAAATCAACAGCACCTGTCATGCCCATGCCGCGAACGTTCAAAGCCTCGCCCCCCACAATGGCCACATCCCCAAATGTGCCCTTGTGACTGGCATGCAAACCAGAAAAGCGACGCATTGGCGGGTGGTTGAGCACCGCACAACAGGGTGTGATTTCTTGCAGGGCTTCGGTACCTAAAACATCCAACCAAAGTGTGCCGCAAGCATCGCGTCCATGGGCCGTAAAGCAACCGGGTTTGGCATTGAGCAACTGAAGCGTGTGTGAAGCCTGAATGTTTTGGGTTTGCAATGTTGCGTCTTGAAATTGACCCGTGTTGGCATTCAAACCAGACGGTGTATCGACTGCCAAGACAGGCAGCCCCACGCTGTAAACATCAGCAATCCAATCTTCAATCCGCTGATTGTTTGCTTCTGATGCAGACTCATTGACGGGGAAATTGTGTCGAAGACCGACCCCTAGCAGCGCATCGATGATCAAGTCGTTGGCTTGAAAGTCTTCAGCCAAGGGAAGATGATCTTGAATGGCCATGCCCAAAGACTGAATTTTTTTCAAAGCTTTTTTGGAATCGGTTGGGCGATCTAAGTGGGGCTGCCACAACACCAAACGTACCTTTTGTCCCCAAGCATGCAAATGTGTCGCGGCTTCCAGTCCGTCGCCCCCATTGTTGCCAGGGCCGCAAAAAATCCAATGGCAACTGGCATAGGGCTTCAGAGCCAATGCCAGTTGGGCGATGGCCAAACCAGCTTTTTCCATCAGCGAGTCAGGGTCTAAATTCTGCGCTGTGGCAAGTGTTTCGAGATGTCGAGTCTGCGCAACATCAAACAGTTTCAGTGGCGCTTGCCAGTTGATTTTTTTCAAGTGTTTAGGCGCGCAGTGCGTCCTCGATGGTGAGTGAGATGTTCAAGACCGTATCGTCGTGCATAGGGCCTTGCCAGACCATCAGGCTACTGGGCAATTCGCCGGCGACATGCATGGGCAAAGACAAAGCGCATCCGTCCAGCATGTTAACCACACTGGTGTTTCTGAGTAACAAACCATTCACTGCAAAGAAAGCTTCATCACGTTCTTTGCCCGGCGCCACACTTTCAATAGTAGGTCCATAAACAGGCACAGTGGGGGATATGGCAGCATCATAAAAATTCAAAGCCGCTTGCATCTTCTGTATCCATTCAGCGCGTCCTTTTTGCAGGTCTAAATATTCAAAGGCTTTCATGTTGCCGCCTCGCAAAATGCGCGCCGCAACTCGGGGGTCATAGGCCGCTTCATTGGCGGCCAAAAGATGTCTGTGCCAAGTGAAGCTCTCGGCCGCACTAAAGCCACCTGTGGCCAACAACCCAGCCAATGCGTTGATCTCCGCCATGGGCGTTTCAATCAATTGGGCGCCGGCTTTGGACAATTGGGACAGGCTGCGCTCCCAAGCTTTTTGAATACCCGTATCGATGCCATCGAACATGAGGCTGGTTGGAACGGCCAATCGGTAGCTTGAAAGTGGTCGCTTAGATCTCGCCACGTTGCGCGCAGACAATATTTCGTGGGCCAAAATGGCATCGCGCACGCTTCTTGTCATGGCGCAAACGGTGTCCATGGTGGTGGAGAGGGGCACAGCCCCTGTCGTCGGCACCCTGCGTGCCGTATTTTTAAATCCCACAATGCCGTTAAGGGCGGCTGGAATGCGGATGGATCCGCCGGTGTCTGAGCCTAAACCAATGAAGGCTGCGCCTGTGGCCACCGACACCGCAGCACCCGAGGAGGATCCGCCGGGCGCATGGGCTTGGCCTTGACTTAAGACAGGTTGATCAGTCAGGGCGTCCCAAGCTGCAGGGGTGCCATAGTGGGGATTGATGCCGACCCCTGAAAAGGCAAATTCAACCATGTTGGTCCGCCCCAAAAATGCACCGCCGGCTTGTTGAAGTCGAGCAACGGCTGTGCAATCTGATGTGGCGACACTTTGACCGTCTAGGACTTTGGAGCCCGCCAAAGTGGGTTGGCCGGCAACATCAAACAGGTCTTTTACTGAAAAAGCCAGCCCCTTCAAGGGTGTATTTGCCAGTCCTGGGGTGTTCAAAAAGGCAGGCGTTTCAGCTTCTGCAAGCTTCAAAAATACCTCTTTACAAGCCAAGCTTCGAGCGGTCTCCTGGCTTTTTGCCCATTCGGCTTGTTGTGTGGTTTGCCCGCTAGAAAGGGCCTGCAGTGTGGCGATCAGGTCTTGGCGCATGGTGTGGCGTTGTGCAAAAGAGGTTGAATGAGAGTGAAAAGGGCTGGAAAAACTGCGTTTTGGGATGCTATACTCGACTGGCTTAGCAGGAATGACCCTGCAAGTTAATCGCAAACCGGCTCCTTCAAGGTGTTGGGTGTGTGTTTCATGCTCTCTTGGGCAAGTTTCATACAGCCAATGTGTGAGCCGGATTTTAGACCCAACCTTCGGAGAAACAATATGTCCGTTACCATGCGCGAAATGCTGGAAGCCGGTGTCCACTTTGGTCACCAAACTCGCTTCTGGAACCCCAAGATGTCCCCCTTCATCTTCGGTCACCGCAACAAAATTCACATCATCAACTTGGAAAAATCTTTGCCGATGTTCCAAGATGCATTGAAGTTCGTCAAACAACTCTCTGCAAACCGCGGCAACATCCTCATGGTGGGTACCAAGCGCCAAGCCCGTGAAACCGTTGCAGCTGAAGCCAAGCGCGCCGGCGTTCCTTACGTGGACCAGCGCTGGTTGGGCGGCATGCTCACCAATTTCAAGACTGTCAAGACTTCCATCAAGCGCTTGAAAGACATGAAAGCTCAGCAAGAAGTCGGCCTCGACGCCTTGAGCAAAAAAGAACAACTCATGTTTAAGCGTGAAATCGAGAAGCTTGAAAAAGACATCGGTGGCATCCAAGATATGGCCACTTTGCCAGATGCCATTTTCGTGATTGACGTGGGTTACCACAAGATCGCCATCTTGGAAGCCAAAAAATTGGGCATTCCACTCATTGGCGTTGTGGACTCCAACCACTCACCAGAAGGCATTGACTACATCATTCCAGGTAACGACGACTCATCCAAAGCCGTTACTTTGTACGCTCGCGGCATCGCCGACGCCATCATTGAAGGTCGTGCCAACGCCGTTCAAGACGTGGTCAATGCTGTTGCTGCCGAAGGCGCAGACGAATTCGTTGAAGTGCAAGAAGCTTCTGCTTAATGCCCTCTCAAACAGAGAAAAGGGGCTTCTTGCCCCTTTTTTTTAACCTGAGTTGCACTGAGTTTTTATCAATTTTTATTTAGTTCGAACCTTAATTCGAAGACGAAACGGAGAAATCAAATGGCAATTACCGCAAGCATGGTCGCTGAACTGCGCGCTAAAACCGATGCCCCCATGATGGAATGCAAAAAAGCTTTGACTGAAGCCGATGGCGACATGGCCAAAGCAGAAGAGTTGTTGCGCGTTAAATTGGGT
>CALPYQ020000073.1 GCA_943327965.2 Singulisphaera sp. GP187 | reverse complement strand
GTTTGGACCTGCGCCAATTGCGCATCGACAATCGACAAGCGCCCAGGGCCTATTTCAAAGGGCTGAATTTTTTGCTCAACGAGCAACAAGACAAAGCCATTGACGCTTTCATTGAGGCCGTTCAAAACGATCCCGATACTTCTGAGTTGCATTTTGCGTTGGGCAATTTGTTTCGCAGGCGGGGTGAATACGAGCGCGCCGTTCGCGTTCACGAACACTTGCTGTCACGTGGCGATTTAAGCACCGCCGATCGTCAGCGTGCCCAAAATGCTTTGGCCAAAGATTACGTCAAAGCTGGCTTGCTTGATCGCGCTGAAGATGCGCTCAAAAAACTAGAAGGCACATCCTTTGAAGGCCAAGCTCGCCTGGCACGCTTGGCCATTTATGAACGATCGCGTGAATGGCCTCAAGCCAGAGCAGTGGCCGAGCAACTCGAGCTTTCGGGCGAAGTAAGTTTCTCAGTTCGCAAGGCACACTACCTCTGTGAACAAGCCCGCGAGTTGAATGCACAAGGCGATGCAGCAGCAGCTGCCCAATTGCTTCAGTCAGCCATAGCTGAGGCGCCTGAAGCACCTCGCCCCCGTTTGCTATTGGGACAACTCCAATTGAACATGGGTCAAGCCCAGCAAGCCTGCGACACCTTAGGGCAATTGTTTGAACAAGGCTCGGTTGCAGCACCTTTGGCCTGCAGCAGCTTGGTCAGGGCGGCGCAAGCTGCACAGCGTGTGCCGCAAACCCTTCAATTGCTTCAATCACATTACGCGCAATCGCCTTGCATTGATGTCATGGACGCCATTGTGAGTCTTGAAAAAGCCAATCAAGCCAGCGATGAACAAACTCGTCAACGCTACATCGAGCATCTCCAAAAACAGCCCTCCCTGTTGGCCGCCTCTCGTTGGCTGGCGGGTGCCGATCTAGGCGATGAGACCACTCGAGCCCCTGTTCAAAAAGCCTTAGAGCAAGCTTCAAGACCCTTGGCCAGGTACCGCTGCGCGGCCTGCGGCTTTGAAGCCAAAGAACATTTTTGGCACTGCCCAGGCTGCCAAGCATGGGACAGTTATCCGCCGCGTCGAGTCGAAGAACTGTAAATCTTTCAGTCCTTTGCAAACCCTGTCCTTGGGTTGCAAGTTGCGCACAAGACAGACCAATTGCGGTTGAATCGAATTTGCATCTCCAATGGGGCAGGTGCCAATTTTAGGAATTCAACATGTTGAAAAAAATCTTAGCCGTTACAGCGCTGCTGTTTTCTCTTTCCAGCTTTGCTGCTGTCGATGTCAACAAAGCCAATGCGGCAGACCTTGATGGCATCAAAGGCATTGGCCCATCGCTGTCTGGCAAAATTTTGAAAGAGCGCAGCAAGGGTCAATTCAAAGACTGGCCCGACCTGATGCAGCGCGTCAGTGGCATGGGCGAGAAAAATTCTGCCAAACTGTCAGCAGAAGGATTGACGGTCAATGGCGCAGACTACAAAGGCACTGGCGCGATGGAAACTGCCAAAGCCAAACCTGCCAAATCTTAAGCTAGGCCAAAACCACCGCCCCCAGGCGTATGAATTTCAAAAATATCGCCTGGGGCCATTTCAACTTGGCCAATGTGGTTCAAATCTTCCACTTCACCATTCAACCGTTTCACACGGTTAATGCCGGGTGCACCGGGCTGACCACCTGCCGCGCCAAACGCTGGAAACACTCGACCATTGGACAAAATACTGGCTGTCATGGGCTCAAGAAAACGCACACAACGCACACCCCCCATACCGCCATGCCATTTGCCGGAGCCACCTGAGCCTTGCCTCAGCGCATAACTCTCCAAACGCACCGGAAATCTAAATTCCAAAATTTCGGGGTCAGTCAATCGTGAGTTGGTCATGTTGGTTTGAACCACAGATGTTCCATGGAATCCTGAAACCACTTGACCCGCATCGTCCAAGGCTACGCCTGCACCACTGCCCCCCGAAATGGTTTCGTAGTATTGATATTTCGCGTTGCCAAAGGTGAAGTTGTTCATGGTGGGCTGACTTCCCGCCATCACCCCCAAGGCACCAAAAAGTGCGTTGGTAATGCAACTGGAAGTTTCCACATTGCCCGCCACCACCGATGCAGGGAAGTAAGGATTCAACATACAACCAGGCGGAATGATGACGTTCAGTGGTTTTAAACAACCCGCATTCAAAGGAATATCGTCGTTCACCAAACTTCTAAACACATACAAGACTGCCGCCATGCAGACCGCAGTCGGCGCGTTGAAGTTGTTGGTTTGCTGAGGACTTGTTCCCGTGAAATCAATTTCTGCGCTGCGATTTTCTGCATCGACACGCACAGCCACTTGGATTTGCGCGCCATTGTCCAAAGGCAAAGTAAACGCGCCATCTCTTAAGCGGGTAATGACGCGGCGCACGGATTCCTCCGCATTGTCTTGCACATGGCCCATGTAGGCTTGGACCACTTCCAAGCCAAATTCAGCAACCATTTTGATTAACTCTTGCACACCTTTTTCGTTGGCCGCCAATTGGGCGCGCAAGTCCGCCATATTTTGTGATGGGTTGCGGCTGGGATAGGCACCGCCCGACAGCAACGCAAGCATGGCACTCTCGTGTAAAACACCTTCTGCCACCAATTTGAAGTTGTTAATTTGCACGCCCTCTTCCTGAATGGTGGTAGAAAAAGGGGGCATCGATCCAGGCGTGGTGCCGCCAATGTCGGCATGGTGCCCGCGAGAGCCCACGTAAAACTCTGGCGCCGATGCGCCCTCTAAAAAGACAGGTGTAATCACCGTGACATCGGGCAAATGCGTACCGCCGTGATAGGGGTCATTCAGGACATAAACGTCGCCTTGGTGCATTTGTCCGGCATTTTCTCGAATGACGGTTTTGATGCTCTCACCCATGCTGCCCAAATGCACCGGCATGTGCGGTGCATTGGCAATGAGGTGTCCCGCTGCACTGAACAAGGCACAAGAAAAATCTAGGCGTTCTTTGATGTTGACTGAATAGGCGGTGTTCTGAAGTTGCAAGCCCATTTGCTCTGCAATGTTCATGAACAAATTGTTAAAGACTTCCAACAAGACAGGATCGACCGTCGTGCCCGCTGCATGTTGGATTTGCCTGGGTTCAATGCGCTGCAACAGCAAATGATTGAGTTCAGTGACTTGCGCTTGCCAACCAGGTTCAACCACCGTGGTTGCATTTTTCTCGGCAATGATGGCCGGGCCCAGCATGAGATCACCAGGCTGCAAATCTTCTCGAACATACAAGCCAGCTGGCCACCAGCGAGCATTGCCATCGGAGCCCGCGGTGTACATGCGAACTGCAGCTTTGACTGGCACCTGGCGCTGCGCAGGCACTGGGTGACCAGGTTCAAAAGCCGCATCGCCTTTGACCACCGCTTCGACCGATACAGCTTCCACCATCAGTGCTTTGCCTGCCATCAAAAATGCAAAGCGTTGGCGGTAAGCAGCTTCAAAGTTTTGGACAATTTCAGCCAATGAACCCATTGGCACCATCAGCGCCGTATCGCTGCCTTCATAGCGTACATGCACACGCTCAAGCACCTGAACAGCACCACTTCCCACTTGCGAGGACAAGGCATTGCGCGCGCTTTCTGCCAAGCTCTTGAGCGGCGCTTGCAATGAGGCCATTGCATCGGAAGTCAAACGCAATTCAACAGTTTGTTCACGAATTAAACTTTGATCGGCAAGCCCCATGCCGTATGCGGAAAGTACACCCGCCAAGGGGTGCACAAACACTTGTTTCATGCCCAATGCGTCGGCCACCAAACACGCATGTTGACCGCCTGCGCCACCAAAACATTGCAAGGTATAACGCGTTACGTCGTAGCCTTTGGCAACCGAAATTTTCTTGATCGCATTGGCCATCTGCTGAACAGCGATGCGCAAAAAACCATCGGCAATGCCTTCAGCTGAACGATTCATTTGCGCAGACAGTTTTTCAAACTGCATGACGGCTGCTTCGGCATCAAGCCGTTGATGACCTTCAATGCCAAACACCGCAGGAAAATAGTCTGGCTGAATTTTTCCCACCAACACGTTGGCATCGGTCACGGTCAAAGGACCGCCCCGGCGGTAGCAGGCAGGGCCAGGATTGGCACCCGCACTTTGCGGGCCCACGCGCAATCTGGCACCATCAAACTGCAACAGTGAGCCACCACCTGCCGCCACGGTATGAATGCTCATCATGGGCGCGCGCATGCGAACGCCGGCCACTTGTGTTTCAAACTCACGCTCAAATTGACCTGCGTAATGCGACACATCGGTCGAAGTGCCGCCCATGTCAAAGCCAATCACGCGGCTGTGACCCGCCACTTCGGCAGTTCGGGCCATGCCCACAATACCACCCGCAGGGCCACTCAAAATGGCATCTTTGCCGGCAAATGCATGGGCATCGGTCAGCCCCCCAGACGATTGCATGAACATCAGTTTGACGCCCGGCATTTCTTCTGCCACTTGGTTGACATATCGCTTCAAAATGGGCGAGAGGTATGCATCGACGACTGTGGTGTCGCCTCGACTGACAAACTTCATCAAAGGGCTGGTTTGATGGGATGTGCTGATTTGGGTGAACCCAATGTCTTGCGCTATTTGAGCAGCCAAAATTTCATGCTGGTGATAGCGATAGGCATGCATGAAAACAATGGCCACACTGCGCAAACCCAAATCAAACTGCCGCTGCAAATCGCTGCGAAGTTGCTGCAAATTCAAAGCTTGAACCACATCGCCGTGGGCAGAGAATCGCTCTTCAGCTTCAACCACAGCGGCATATAGCAATTCGGGCAGAACAATGTGCCGATCAAACAAGTGCGGGCGATTTTGGTAGGCGATGCGCAAAGCATCTCTAAAGCCCCAGGTGGTCACCAGCAAGGTTTTCTCGCCCTTGCGTTCTAAGAGGGCATTGGTGGCCACGGTGGTGCCCATCTTGACGCAACTCACCCACTCTGGGCGGATGGGTTCATTCGGCAAAAGTCCAAGTAAATGTCGAATGCCTGCAACTGCAGCATCTTTGTATTGATCGGGGTTTTCTGACAACAACTTGTGCGTGACCAGATGACCATCAGGACGCTTGCCCACAATGTCGGTAAATGTGCCACCTCGGTCAACCCAAAATTGCCAAGTTGATTCTTCAGATTTCAAAGCTATTGAATGCATTTCATTTTGTGACGACCAGCGTCAATCGAAACCCTGTTTCCACTATGATTGATCCATATTTGACTTCGAGTCAAACCACCCCTCAAGGATATACGTGTTTAAAAATGTGATGGCCTACCGAATTGGGCCCAATTGGAAAGCCAGTGTGCCGGAAATAGAAAATGCATTGGCCAGCAACCGCTTTATAGAGTGCTCGCCAGGGCAAGACAAGTCAGTCGGCTGGACAGAGCCCCGCGGCATTGCGCACGGTCCCTTGCTTGAAAACATTGGAGGCCAATGGATTGCCAAACTGATGATTGAAACCAAGGCCGTGCCCTCTTCTGTCATCAAACGCAAGGCCGAGTTACAAATTCAAGAAATTGAATCAAAAACGGGGCGTAAACCTGGCAAAAAAGAAAAGCGTGAAATGTGTGAAGACATTTTGCACAGCCTTTTGCCCCAAGCTTTTGCCAAACAAGGCTCCGTCACCGTTTGGATCAATCCGCAAGATCGACTCTTGGCCATCGATGCCGCAAGCAGCAGCAAAGCCGATGAAGTGATCACCCAGTTGGTACGCGCCCTTCCCGGCCTCGATCTGAATTTAATTCAAACGGCAACTTCTCCTCAAACTGCCATGGCCTCTTGGCTGCTGGCCCTTAACTCCGATGAGTTGCCGCCCTCACTCAGTGTGGAAAAGGAATGCGTCTTAAAGTCTGGCACCGAAGACCAACCCATGGTGAGGTACACAAGACACATTTTGAGCACCGAAGAAGTCCGAAAGCATGTGAGGGAAGGAAAGTTGCCCACCCAACTGGCGCTCAGTTGGGAAGGCAAAGCCAGTTTTGTTTTAACGGACAACCTGCAGTTCAAAAAATTGAGCTTTTTAGACGGCACGGAACCAGACAGCGTCAACACGCAGGGCGAAGACAAATTTGACGCCAATGTTGTACTGAGCACTGGCATGCTAGGCCCTCTGATCAAAGATGTTTTGCAAGCCTTGGGGGGCGAAAATGTTTTTGCCGAACAAGCAACCGAAGCCGAAGGGCCACCTTTTTAATCCAGAGGCCCCAGCATGTCATCCGTCATTGCAATATGCATCGGCGCTTGTATAGGCGCTCTCAGCCGATGGCAACTGGGGCTTTGGCTCAATCCGCCCCCTAGTTCCGAAAATATGGTCCCTTGGGGTACCTTGGCTGCCAACTTAATTGGCGGCTACCTCATTGGTATTTGTGTGGGCATTTTTCAAAACTTGCCCCAACTCGACCCAGCATGGCGCTTGTTGCTGGTCACCGGTTTTTTGGGGGCGCTGACCACTTTTTCAACTTTCTCTGCAGAAATCGTTGGCATGCTCCAACAAGGCCGCATTTTCTTGGCGCTGGGTACGGCTTCTTTGCACCTCATTGGCTCATTGCTTCTGACCTATCTGGGCCTTATGACCGTCAAACTTTTGCACAGCCATTTTTGAAGCTTTGATGACATTTTTATTGACCTAAGTCACGAGTCTTGTGAGGGTTATTTTTTCATAAGGGAAAGTACTTAAAAGGCGACTGACGATGGCGTGATCTACTGGAGGGCGAATTCAACCCGAGGAGTCCCGCATGCAGGTTCAAATGAAGGTCAACGGCAAATCAGTTTCCGTTGATGCAGCCCCCAACACATTGCTCGTTAACGCTTTGCGCGAGCATCTCAAACTGACCGGCACACACGTCGGTTGCGACACGGCTCAATGCGGTGCTTGCACCGTCCATGTGAATGGTCGTGCTGTTAAGTCTTGCAATATGCTCACAGCACAAGCACAAGGCGCAGAAGTCACCACCATTGAAGGCATGGCCCAAGCCGATGGCACCATGCACCCCATGCAAGCAGCGTTCAAAGAATGCCATGGCCTTCAATGCGGCTTCTGCACCCCTGGCATGGTCATGAGCGCGGTGGACATTGCCAATCGCCACCCCAATGCCAGCGAAACCGAAATTCGCGAATTGCTCGAAGGCAATCTGTGCCGTTGCACGGGTTACCAAAACATCGTCAAGGCCGTGCAGCAAGGTTCTGCTGCTATGAAAGCTTAAGGAGTTCACCATGGGTGCATCAGATTTCTCCAAACTTCCTCACATCGGTGAGTCCTTGCGTCGCAAGGAAGACTACCGCTTCCTGACAGGCGCTGGCAACTACACAGACGACATTCGCCTAGACAACATGACGCACGCTGTGTTCGTGCGCTCGCCTCATGCGCATGCCAACATCAAAAGTGTCAACAAGGCCAAAGCCTTGGCTGCACCTGGT
>CALPYQ020000072.1 GCA_943327965.2 Singulisphaera sp. GP187 | reverse complement strand
TCGTTTGGCATAGCCACTGGCCCATTCGAAGTTGTCCATCAGGCACCAGGCGAAGTAGGCGCCCACCGGAACGCCTTGCTGGATGGCGTCGTGTGTGGCGGCAATGTGGTCACGGATGTAAGCCAATCGCTGTGCATCATCGACCTCACCATTGACCATTTGGTCTTTGAAAGCAGCCCCGTTTTCTGTCACCCACAGATTCTGAGGCTGGTAGTCGGCATGCAAACGGCAAAGCAATTCGGTCAGACCTTGTGGGTAAACCTCCCACCCCATGTCAGTCACGGTATTGCCGGTGCTGGCCACATCCCATGGGTTGCCGCAGGATGAGAAGTTGCGCGTGTAGTAGTTCACACCCAAAAAGTCGTTGCGCTGTGCAATGGTGTCCAAATCGCCCTGTTGCATTTGCGGTGCATCGGATCCCAAATGCTCGATCACATCTTGCGGATAGACGCCTTTGTACAAGGCGTCCATGTACAAACGCAAAATCAAGCCGTCGTCCAATTTGGCCTTGGCCACATCTTGGGGATCGTCACTGGCCGGATAAATGGGCGAGAGGTTTAAAACAATGCCCATGGCGGTTGTGATGCCCAAGCCGCGCATGGCCTTCAGCGCCATGCCATGACTGAGCAACAAATGGTGGACCGCTTGCATGGCTTGAGTTCTAGACTGAATGCCTGGTGCAAAAATTCCTTGCTCATAGCCCAAAATGGCAATGACCCAAGGCTCGTTGTGCGTGCAAATACTTTGCACACGATGCCCAAAACGCCGAGCCACCTCGGTGGCATAACGTGTGAAATGATCACAAACTTCGCGGTTAACCCAACCCCCTTGATCTTGCAAAGCCTGCGGTAGATCCCAATGGTTCAGCGTCAGGTGCAACTCAATGCCACGCTTTTCAAGGGCCGAGATCAGTTGATCGTAAAAAGCAAAGCCCGCTTCATTCCATGCACCTTGACCGTCGGGTTGCACACGTGGCCAGGACATTGAAAAGCGATAGGCACTGACGCCAAGTTGGCCAATCAGTTCAACATCTTCTGGCCATCGTTTGTAGTGCTCGCAAGCAACATGACCATTACTAGCATCGGCAATTTTTCCTTCGAGAGTACAAAAGGTATCCCAAATAGAGGGCCCTTTGCCATCGGTGTCATGCGCGCCTTCGATTTGAAAAGAAGAAGTGGCGACGCCCCACTTGAAGTCTTTGGGGAATAGGTCACGAGAGACGGTCATAGTGCTTGTATATAAAGTCGTTGGTTTAGCCGCGTACTGCGCCTGAGGTCAGGCCTTCAATCAGTCGACGTGAAGAAAAAATGAAAATAATCAACAAGGGAATGACCGCGATGGCCGATCCGGCCATCAAAGCACCCCATTCGGTGTCTACCGGGCTTTGCACGCTTCTAAGCGCCAGTGGAAATGTGTACATCTCGGGTGAGCGCATCACCACCAAAGGACCGATAAAGTTGTTCCAAGACGCAATGAATGCAATTAAGCCCAGTGTGCCGAAGGCAGGTCCCAGCAAAGGCACAACGACACTCCAATAAATTCTGAATTCACCGCAGTTGTCCATGCGCGCGGCTTCAATCAACTCTTTTGGAATGGCAGAAGTGATGTACTGACGCATCAAGAAAATACCCATGGCAGGGGCAGCACCCGGCAAATAAAGCGCTCTGGGTTGGTCGATCCAGTTGAGGGCGTCCATGATCAAGAAGGTGGGGATCATGCCCAAAAAAGATGGCACCAACATCGTGCCCATGACCAATCCAAACAACAGATTTTTGTAACGGAATTCATAGACCGCAAACGCAAAACCGGCCATTGAACAAAATAGCAAGGTCAGTCCTGTTCCCATCAAACCCACATAGAGCGACCATCCCAAATTTTTCCAAAATGGAATTTTGCCCATGAGAATTTTCATGTTTTCAAAGAAGTGATCGCCAAAAAACATGGGGGGCGGGACACTGAAAATTTCTGCTCTAGGTTGTGTGGCAAACACAAACATGAAATAGAAGGGGCCTAACATCAAAAGAGCGCCCAGAATGATGAAGATCCAACCCATCACACCCAAAGTGGATTTGGCTTCTGACATGGCTTGACTCATGATTGTCCTTCCTTGCTTTTGAAGGCTTTGTTGGTCACCAATGTCATGATCAAAATAATGACAAACAACATCCATGAGATGGCGCTCGCCAAGCCAAAGTCGTTGAAGTCAAACGCGGTGCGGTACATGTACATGGCTGTGGTCATGCCAGCATATTCTGGCCCCCCCTTACCACCGGTCAGAATGAACGGTTCTTCAAAAAGTTGCAAGCCACCAATGACTGTCAATGTGACGCCAAAGAACATCATGGGCTTGAGTTGTGGCAGTGTGATGAAGAAAAATTGTTGCCAGTTTTTGGCACCGTCCATGCTGGCCGCTTCGTACAAATCTCGCGGAATACTTTGCATTGCGGCCACATACAAAATGACATTGAAACCTAGGTAGCGCCAAAACACCACGGCAGAAACAACCGGCTTAATGGCTTCTGGGCTCCCCAGCCAATCGATGTTTTTTTCTGGCATGACCGCACTGAGCCATGGCCATTTCGCCATCTCAGCCAAAGCCGAATTGACCATGCCGTAATCGGTTGAAAACAAGGTGCTGAACATGATGGCAATGGCCACAGTCGATGTGATGTAGGGCAAGAAATAAGCCCCCATTGCTGCGTTACGCCAACGACCCATTTTTTCGTTGATCAAGTAAGCCAACGGAATAGCCACCAAGTGTTGTGGCAAGCCTGATGCCAAAGCCATCCACAAGGTGTTTCCCAAAGAGGTCCAGACCAAAGGATCTTCAATGGCAAAACTGATATTTTCCAATCCCACGTATTTCATGGAATCAAGCCCCTGCACCGGATCCCACATGTGAAACATCAGAATGAATGAAAACACAATGGGAAACAACCCAAAAACCAGGAACAGCAACAAAAATGGGCTGATCAGCACATACGGTGCTAGCGCTGGCTTGAGCAAAGGTTTCATCAACGGCTCGCTCGTCTTTGCACCAAGCGATGTGCATCTTTCAGCGCTTGGTCAATCGGTTTGTTTTTGGTCAGTACCAAATCCAATTCGGCATTGACAATTTCTTCAGCCAGGCTGTCGTTCTTAAACACCATGGTGGGTTTAATTTGCGAAGCGGTTTTTCTCCACTCAACTCTGGCCTTTTGGCCACCTAAAAATGCCACGGGTTGATTGAAAAAGTCTCCGTTCTGCGCTTCAATCAATGCAGGAAATGCATTGAACTTTTCAAAGGCCATTTGTTGCTGCTTGCTGTCCAAAGTGAGGTGTTTGATCAAATCCAAAGCCAATTCTTTGTTGACAGCTTTTTTGGGAATGGCGTAGAAAGTTCCTCCCCAAGAAGTGGCAATGCCCTCAGGCAATACAGTGGATCGCCAAAGTCCGGCGGTGTTGGGGGCCAGCCAATTTTGCAAATGGCCACCCAACCATGCGCCCATCATCTGGACAGAAACTGTGCCGCGCTTGAGTGACTCACCCCACTCGTTTGACCACGCATTGATCTTAGCGTCCAGACCTTGCGTTCTAATTTGTTGCGCAATTTCGAAACCGCGTTTAAATCGGGGCGATGTGTCGATGACCGATTTGCCTTGGTCATCAAAGTAAACACCATGACCTGCCGGGATGCCTGTTCTGATCACGATGTCTTTGACATCGCGCGCGTGCGCCACCAAATAAGCACCACTGTCTTTTTTGATTTTTTGCCCGCTTTGTAGAAAGCTTTCCCACGATTGCGTCAGGTCAGATTCTTTGAGCTTGGATTTGGACAGCAAATCATGTCGATAGAACATGGCGCCTGGCCCAATGTCAGTAGGAATGGCCACTTGGCCGTGGGTGCTTGAGCGACCTTGCGCAACGGCATAGGGAACCAACTTTGAAACATGTTGGCCCATTTGATACGGCGCGCCGGCCAAGTCCTCAAGGCCCCCACTTTGGGCAAATCGGCCCAAATAGCCATATTCAATGGTCATGATGTCTGGCAAACCGGTCGAAGTTGCCAGCGCTGTGGTCATGGCCGTGTGATGGTCGGCATACTCACGGCTAACGACCTTGACTTCCACGTTGGGGTTTTTCTTTTGCCATTCCTGCACAGACGCTTTGACAATGTCATCCACGGCTGGAAATGCCGCAACGGTCAGGCTTACTTTTTGAGCCATTGCCATGCTCGCAGAGATCACGCATAGCAAAGAAATTACTGTTTTTTTCATGAAAACCTTAGTTTTTGAAAGCGCTTTCATTTTTATGCGCAAGACCTTTCATGTCAAGGCTCTCAAGGGTTTTTACTAAGGGGTAAAGACGATTGACCCGCTGTGGGAGTCTTACTTGGCCGGCGGCTTAGGCTTCTCACCCGTCGCTTTGTTCAAACAAACGATTTTGGCCGGTTTTTCTTTGTATTCAAACTTGTTGCACCCCCCGCCTGCATCCCCTTTTTCAACAGGATGAGGCAAAGAATCAGGGGTGGCTTTGGGGCGCTTGATGCGCTCTGGCACAGCCGATCGTTCGGGCTTTTTGCCATCACCCTTGGGTGGGTCGCTGGCCTGCGCGTTGAACACCAACAGCATGGCCAAGATAAGGATGAATTTCATAGGCGCCTCACAGTTGATGCATTGAACCACATTCGATTTGGTTCTCAATGTCGAATCAAAATAAATCGGACGAATTGCGCATTTCTTTAAAATTGGCTCAGTCTTCCCAGTGAAAAACCTCTTGCAGGGGTTGGCCCAATACTTCGGCAATTCTAAAGGCGCACTCCAAGCTAGGTGAATATTTGCCAGCCTCAATGGCTGCAATGGTTTGACGGGTCACGCCCACTTGTTCTCCCAAGTCAGACTGCGTCATTTCATTGGCCAAGAATCGAAAGGTCTTGACCTTGTTCGTCAAGCGCCGTTTAAGCATACGTGCCTTTGCGATAGGCACGAATCGTTAAACAACTGTGGACCACCTCTGCCAGCACGATGACGAAAAATGCGGTGTCAATCAATTCCCATCGCGTTGCACTGAAAGGCATCACCATGCCCACCACAATCATGCCCCCCATCATCACTTGATAGGCAACGGACGAAGATTTCAACTCAATCAATTGATCACGTTCATCCACCAAGTCATGGCCACGCTGCCGTGCCTGGATGAGGTTGTAAGCGCGAACGCCCAAAGCCACCAAAGCCATGACGATCAAGGGCATGGACAAGGAAGCCAAGCGACTCAGCTCACTGTTTCCCTGAACCCACTCAAAGTGATTGAGTTTAGAAAAGTAAATCAAAGGGGCAATCAACAGGCAAATTAGCCAAGCCCAAGCAGTTCTCTCATTTGAATGCATTCTCAAAACCTCAAAGCAAGATGTCCAAAGGACTGAATGTTAATTATTTTTAACATGAAGTCAATAATTATTAACAAATCAATGAAGTTTTGATTTCCAATACAGAACTCAACTAAAAAAAAGATCAGATGAGCCAAGCACCCGACAACCTCCAAATTGAAAGTTGGCAAAGATTCTTTGCCATGCAAGCCAACAACTCGGCATGGGATCTTTCAGAAACCAGCCTCGATGTTCTGAATCAGCCTGAGCTTTTGGATGCCGCCCATGCATCGGCCTGGCATTGGCGCGCGGTGGGCACTGAGCTGCACCACATGCGCAGCGTGATGCTGTTGGCCTTGGTTCATGCTCGGATGAACATGGGCCCTAGCGCCTGGGCCTATGCAGAAAAAATGAAAAATTTCTTTGAAGCCAAAGCTGATACGCCTGATTGGGAGATGGCTTTTGTCCACAGCATTTATGCGTTGGCCGCTCATGCCAATGGAAAAATGGATGTGTTTGGAATGGCGCATCAGCAAGCCGCCAGCAGTTTGGCTTCGCTTAAAGACCCAGAAGACCAAGCCGTGGTTGAAAAAACATTTCAATTAATTTCAAAGTTGTGAATCCAAACGATTAGTTCGACTCGTCTAATGCACATTGAAACAAGGAAACATCATGGACTTTGGAACAACTTTGAAACATCTGGCGCCTTTTGCAATACCGCTTTTGGCACTTTGCATTCCCATTGTGGCCATCGTGATGGGCGTACTTCTGCGTATGAAGCGCAATCAACGTTTACATGAAACTGTTCGCCTCATGACGGAAAAAGGCGCCCCTATTCCACAGGAGTGGATTGATGCCGTGGTGAATGATTCAAACCAAAAACCCAAAACTTGGTCGCCAAATTCTCAACTTCGCTCCGGCGTCATCAACATTGCCATTGGTTTGGGTTTGATGCTGCTGTTTAACCAAATGCAGTTGGAAGTGATGCAAGTGACATGGCTTTGGGCCATCGGCCTCATTCCCTTCATGATTGGTGTGGGCTTTTTACTCATTTGGTGGATTGAGACAAGAAAAAAACCTACCTAAATTAGCGCACATCTCTGACGCATGGTCCAGCCATTCGACCCTAGCGACGATGAGCTCGTTCGCCAGGCGATCCGTCAGCCTCACAGTTCAGCATTTGCACAGCTCGTCCAACGCCACCAATCTAGGCTGCGGCTTTACCTGCGAAGTCTGGCGGGCCGTGCAGACATTGCCGATGAGTTGGCACAAGAATCTTTGCTCAAGGTGCATCGGTCGCTCAGCCAGTTTAAATTTCAATCGAGCTTCAAAACTTGGCTGATGCGCATCGCCAGAAACACATTCCTAGATCATGTGCGCCTGTCGTCTCAACGCAAAGAACAACTTAATTTCAGTGATAACGAGGAACAGTTGAATGAGCTGAAACAATCCAACGAATGGAAAAATCAGCACGACACCGAACACGATCAAATACTGGCCATTGACCTCTACCGATCGCTGCAACTTCTGAGTGATGCAGAACGTGAAGTCATTGCGCATTGTTATTTTGCCGATCTCAGCATGGACGAAACGGCCAAACTCCTGAACATGCCACTGGGCACCGTCAAAACGCACTCACTGCGTGCGCTGAATAAATTGCGAGATACCATGTCTTCTTGGCAAACAGCCTCCTCCCTAAAGGATTCAAGATGAAAGATCCAGAATTGGAAAAATTTGAAACATGGCTGAAGGATCAAATCGAAAACTCTTTAGAAGACGATGCATTTTTCACACAGAAGGTTCTTGCAAAAATAGAAAGTACGACATCGCACAGCGCAATCGATTCTGAAAACTGGACTGTCGTATCGTGGCTACTTTGCATGGTTGCATTAGGCACACTCTTGATGCAGTCACTGAATCAAATACAGCCGGAAACGCTGACAGGGCCCGTGCTTGAAAGTTTGACTTTGCTAGTTATCTTGACACTGGCAAGCTGGCAGTGTCAATTACACTGGAGCCGCCAATTTGAATAACGCTCACAAGTACTTGCAAATAAATCTCTGACGTTTTTCTGCGCCAATCAAGTTCATCATGGGAGTCCTTTCTTCCAACATTTGGCGCAACGATGGAATCTCTTTCTTCAAGCCCTCGACCCACGCATTCAGAAGCAC
>CALPYQ020000071.1 GCA_943327965.2 Singulisphaera sp. GP187 | reverse complement strand
TCAGGCTCGGGGGGCTTTTGCAAATGTCGAGGCAAGCTTCGGGCATTGCCTTTTGGAACGGCAGGTGATGGGGGGCTTAACCACTCACCCAAACCTTCTTCAACCGCACTGAAAGCCATTTTGGCCAAGACTTTTTGGCAATGCTGACGAATTTCAGGGGATGTTTCACCCAAACCTGGTGGATTTTGTTCGGTTGCCCAAACAGGCACCCTCAACAATTGAGCTGTTCTTGCCAAGACTTCAGCACGCTTCCAAACTGAAGCGCCATCTTTCATGGCAGGCAATAACTTCAATTGGTAATCCACCAAAACCAGTTGTGACGATTCAACTTCAAGCAGCATATTGGGACCTTGGAATTAAGTATTGAACATTCTCCTTCAGAGTTACAAGATTTTTTACTTGTGATCACTCCAGAGATGGCATTAAACTGACGCGTTATGCGTTTGATTCTATGTGCACTGTTCTTTCTGACAACGGCAGCCTTTGCGGCTCCCGCTGAGGACGAGCTTGAGCGCTTGATCAAGGAGCGGGGTTTGGTCACACAAATCACCGATCAACTGTCACAACAAATTAGTAACCAATTGGGCGGGCCACTCCAATCTGCCCGCAATACCTTTGGTGGTCGCGCCTCAGAACTTGTCATTCAAGCCATGGGGCTGTTGGGCGTCCCCTACAAGCGAGGCGGCACCTCCGAAGAAAAAGGCTTTGATTGCAGTGGCTTTGTTCGTCATATGTTCGAGAAATCGGTTGGCTTGGTACTACCGCGCAGAGCCGAAGAACAAGCCAAAGTTACGGAAGAAATTAATCGCAGCGATTTAAAACCAGGTGACTTGGTATTCTTTAACACCATGAAGCGTACTTTTAGCCATGTTGGTATTTATGTTGGCGATGGCAAGTTCATTCATGCCCCCAGACCTGGCAAGTCAGTTCGGGTGGATGACATGCGAGAGGCCTATTGGCAAAAAAGATTCAATGGTGCCAGGCGGGTTCAGTCTGATAAGTTACAGGCCGATCCTTCTCCCAATTCATGATCATTTTTTGTCAGTCCTCATGAAAAAACCGCCCTAAGGCGGTTTCTTCAATGAGAGGCCAGGAACTTATTTCTTCGAGGGTGGTAAGTCAGTGCAACTGCCATGCGCTACTTCAGCGGCCATGCCAATGCTCTCGCCCAATGTCGGGTGCGGGTGAATTGTTTTACCAATGTCTACAGCATCGGCGCCCATCTCAATGGCCAATGCAATCTCACCAATCATGTCGCCCGCATGAGTGCCAACCATTCCGCCGCCTAAGATCTTGCCGTGGCCGTGTGCCTCGGGAGAATCATCAAACAACAACTTGGTCACACCCTCATCACGACCGTTGGCAATTGCGCGACCTGAGGCTGTCCAGGGGAACAAGCCCTTCTTGACCTTGATGCCCTGTGCCTTGGCTTGGTCTTCTGTCAGACCCACCCATGCCACCTCGGGGTCGGTATAAGCCACGCTAGGAATGACACGCGCATTGAACGCACTGGCTGCCAGTTCTTTGTTGCCTTGAATTTCACCGGCAATCACTTCAGCTGCAACGTGGGCTTCGTGAACCGCCTTGTGCGCCAACATCGGTTGACCGACGATGTCGCCAATGGCAAAAATGTGCGGTACGTTGGTACGCATTTGAATGTCGACAGGAATGAAGCCACGATCGGTTACGCTCACGCCCGCTTTGTCTGCGGCAATCTTCTTGCCATTCGGTGTACGGCCAACCGCTTGCAAGACCAAGTCATAGACTTGGGGAGCTGGTGCTGCAACACCCTCCTCTGCGGCTTCAAATGTCACCTCTATGCCAGCCTCGGTAGCCTTTGCACCCACAGTTTTGGTTTTGAGCATGATGTTGTCAAAACGATGAGCGTTCATTTTTTGCCAAACTTTGACCAAATCACGATCAGCGCCCTGCATCAAGCCGTCCATCATTTCCACCACATCGAGGCGTGCGCCCAAAGTGCTGTAAACAGTGCCCATTTCTAAACCAATAATGCCACCGCCCAAAATGAGCATGCGCTTGGGGACTTCTTTCAAAGCCAAGGCGCCGGTACTGTCAACCACACGCGGGTCTTTGGGCATAAAAGGCAAACGAACAGCTTGACTGCCCGCAGCAATGATGCAGTTCTTGAAAGACACAACTTTTTTGACACCGGTTTTTTCTTGACCTGTGCCGGTGGTTTCTTCAACGACTACATGATTGGCGCTGATGAATTCACCCACGCCTCGAACCGTGGTCACCTTGCGCATCTTGGCCATGGCAGCCAAACCACCGGTCAATTTACCAATGACTTTTTCTTTGTGTGTCCGAAGTTTTGCGATGTCAACTTTAGGCGCGCCAAAATCAACGCCTAAATCAGCCATGTGACTGACTTCGTCCATCACAGCAGCCACGTGCAACAAAGCTTTTGAAGGAATGCAACCGACGTTTAAGCACACACCACCTAGGGTGGCGTAGCGCTCAACAATGACCACCTTCAGGCCTAAGTCGGCGGCACGGAATGCTGCGGAATAGCCGCCTGGGCCGGCACCCAAGACCAACAAGTCGCATTCAATGTCAACGGTGCCGCTGTATGAAGCAGCATTAGGAATGCTGGCAGCAACTGGGACCGCCACCTGCGCTGCAGGCGCTTTGGCTGCAGGTGCGATGGCTTGCGAAGTCGCGGCAGGTGCAGTCGTGGGTGCGGCGCTTGATGCTGAAACCTCGCCTTCCAAAACCAACACCACAGAGCCTTCCTTAACTTTGTCACCCAACTTCACTTTGAGTTCTTTGACCACACCCGCTTGTGAGCAAGGAATTTCCATGGAGGCTTTGTCAGACTCCACGGTGATTAAACTTTGTTCAGCCTTCACCACATCGCCAGCTTTCACCAGCAATTCAATGACTGCCACTTCGTCGAAGTCACCAATGTCAGGTACTTTGATATCAACTAATGCCATGGTTCAGCCTCTCAAAGTAGAACACGGCGGAAGTCGCCAAGGATTTGACCTAAGTACGCATTAAAGCGTGCAGCCGCAGCGCCATCAATGACTCGGTGATCCCAGGTCAATGACAATGGCAACATCAGGCGAGGTACGAACTGCTTGCCATCCCAAACGGGTTCATGCGTGCTTTTGCAAACACCCAAAATAGCCACTTCTGGGGCGTTGATGATGGGCGTGAAATACTTGCCGCCAATGCCGCCCAAACTAGAAATGGTGAACGTAGCGCCAGTCATTTCTGCCGGGCTCAATTTGCCATCGCGGGCTTTCTTTGCCAACTCACCCATTTCTTGGCTGATTTGCAAGATGCCTTTTTTATCGGCATCTTTAATCACAGGCACCATCAAACCATTGGGCGTATCGGCTGCAAAGCCAATATGCCAATAGTTTTTGTAGACCAGTGCATCGCCATCTAAAGAGCTATTGAACTCTGGGTATTTTTTCAGTGCAGCGACACAAGCCTTAATCAGAAAGGCCAGCATGGTCACTTTAACGCCAGACTTTTCATTTTCTTTGTTGGTCGAAACGCGGAAGGCTTCCAATTCTGTAATGTCAGCATCGTCGTGGTTGGTGACCGCAGGAATCATGATGGCGTTGCGCAACAAGTTTGCGCCACTGATCTTCTTAATGCGACCCATTTCTTTGCGCTCAATGGGACCAAACTTGGCGAAGTCAACCTTCGGCCAAGGGATCAAGCCCAAGGCCGCACCATCGCCACCAGCAGGTGCTTTGGCAGCTTGCGCCTTGGTTTGAGTAGCGCCCGCCATCACAGCTTTGGTGAAGGCTTGTACGTCATCTTGGGTAATGCGGCCTTTGGGACCATTGCCTTTAACTTCCTCCAAAGGCACACCCAGTTCTCTCGCAAATTTGCGAACAGAAGGCGAAGCATGTGGCAAACCCAAAGTGGGTGAGCCAGGATTGTGCGCTGGTGCAGCCGTTGCACGTTGAGCAACTTGTGCAACCGCAGATGCTGGAGAAGTGGCTGGCAAAGAACTAATCACTGGCGCTGCAGATGCAACAGTTGTTGCTACAGGTGCAACAGCAGCAACGCTACCTTCCAAAATGGCCAGCAAGTCGCCAATGTTGATCTTGTCGCCAATCTTGACTTTTAGCTCTTTGAGGACACCCGCTGCCGAGGATGGGATTTCCATGGCAGCTTTGTCTGACTCGACCGTGATGAGCGACTGCTCCATCTTGATGACGTCACCGGGCTTGACGAATATTTCAATCACAGCAACGTCTTTGAAATCACCAATGTCAGGAACATGCACTTGGACGGGGCCACTTACTGCAGTTGACGCGGCGGCGGATACTGTCACGGGTGCTGTTACAGCAAGTGTTGCCGCAGGGGCTGCGGCGGCTGCAGGCGCGCTCGAAGGCGATGCGACGTCGCCACTTGCCTCCACCATCAATACCACCGAGCCTTGTTTCACTTTGTCGCCTAACTTCACGCGCAACTCTTTGACCACGCCCGCTGTTGAGGAGGGAATTTCCATTGACGCTTTGTCCGATTCAACCGTTATCAATGACTGTTCGGCTTTCACGGTGTCACCCACCTTGACCAACAGCTCAATGACTGCAACTTCATCGAAATCACCGATGTCTGGAACTTTGACTTCTACCAATGCCATGTGTGTCTCCAAATTTGTTGATCAAGCGTACAAAGGATTGACCTTGTCGGTCTTGATGCCATATTGCTTCAAAGCTTCTGCAACTTTGGCAACTGGCACTGCGCCCTCTTCGCTCAGGGCTTTGAGTGCGGCCACAACAATGTAATGGCGGTTGATTTCGAAGTGCTCACGCAATTTGCTTCGGAAATCGCTGCGTCCAAAACCATCGGTACCGAGTACTTTGAAAGTACGACCTTTGGGAATGAATGAACGAATTTGTTCTGCATAGTTTTTCATGTAGTCAGTGGACGCAATGACAGGACCGTCATGTTTGGCCAACTGCTGCGCCACAAAAGGCACGCGTGGTGTCTCTAATGGGTGCAACATGTTGAAACGCTCGGCGTCTTGGCCGTCGCGGGTCAATTCATTGAAGCTTGGGCAGCTCCAAACATCAGCGGCAATGCCCCAGTCTTTGGACAGCAACTCTTGTGCCGCCAAGGACTCACGCAAGATGGTGCCAGAACCCATCAACTGAACGCGGGTCTTGTTCTTGCCACCTGCCTTACACAAGTACATGCCCTTGATAATTTGCTCTTCCGTGCCAGCAGTCAGGCCAGGCATGGCATAGTTTTCATTCAACAAGGTGAGGTAGTAGAAAACATTGTCTTGTTTTTCCACCATGCGTTTCAGACCATGGTGCAAGATCACACCCACTTCATGGGCAAAGGTGGGGTCGTAGCTGATGCAGTTTGGAATGGTGCCCGCCAAGATATGGCTGTGCCCATCTTCGTGCTGCAAACCTTCGCCATTCAAGGTGGTGCGACCCGAAGTACCGCCCAACAAGAACCCGCGTGCTTGCATGTCGCCAGCAGCCCAAGCCAAATCGCCAATGCGCTGGAATCCAAACATCGAGTAGTACACATAGAAAGGCACCATGATGCGGTTGCTGGTGGAGTAGCTGGTTGCCGCAGCAATCCAGCTGGACATGCCACCTGCTTCGTTAATGCCTTCTTGCAGAATTTGACCCGCTTTGTCTTCCTTGTAGTACATCACTTGGTCTTTGTCGACCGGTGTGTACTGTTGACCTGCTGGGTTGTAAATACCGACTTGACGGAACAAACCCTCCATACCGAAGGTTCGTGCTTCGTCAACCAAAATAGGTACCACGCGTGGGCCCAAGGCTTGATCGCGCAACAGTTGCGTGAGGAATCGAACATAGGCCTGCGTGGTCGAAATTTCACGGCCTTCTGCAGTAGGTTCCATGACGGATTTGAAAACATCCAAAGACGGCACCGTAAAGACTTCATCGGCTTTGGTACGGCGATGTGGCAAATAACCGCCCAAGGCTTGGCGACGCTCGTGCAAATACTTCATTTCGGGCGTATCGTCGGCAGGCTTATAGAAAGGTACTTTGGCCAACTCGCTGTCTGGCACGGGGATGTTAAAACGATCGCGCATGTAGCGGATGTCTTCGTCAGTCAACTTCTTTGTTTGGTGAACGTTGTTCTTGCCTTCACCAGCTTTGCCCATCCCAAAACCTTTGACGGTTTTAATCAGCAAGACCGTGGGCTGTTCTTTGGTGTTCACTGCAGCGTGATAGGCTGCATACACTTTTTGAGGGTCATGACCACCCCGCTTTAAGGACCAAATTTCGTCGTCACTCATGTGAGCGACCATTTCGAGCGTTCTTGGATCGCGGCCAAAGAAATGCTTCCGAACATAAGCGCCATCGTTGGCCTTGAAGGCTTGGAAGTCACCGTCCAAAGTGTCCATCATGATTTTGCGCAAGGCACCGTCTTTGTCGCGTGCCAAGAGTTTGTCCCACTCGCTGCCCCACAAAAGCTTAATGACATTCCAACCCGAGCCGCGGAACTCGCCCTCAAGCTCTTGAACAATTTTGCCGTTGCCCCTAACAGGGCCGTCCAAGCGCTGCAAGTTGCAATTGACCACAAAAATCAAGTTGTCGAGTTTTTCACGCGCAGCCAAACCAATCGCGCCCAGTGACTCCACCTCATCCATCTCACCGTCGCCGCAGAAGACCCACACTTTGCGGTTTTCAGTGTTGGCAATGCCTCGAGCATGCAAGTACTTTAAGAAACGTGCTTGATAGATGGCCATCAAGGGGCCAAGGCCCATTGAGACGGTTGGGAATTGCCAGAACTCAGGCATCAATTTGGGGTGTGGGTAACTAGACAAGCCTTTGCCATCGACTTCTTGACGGAAGTTCAGCAACTGCTCTTCCGTTAAACGCCCTTCCAAATAGGCGCGGGCATAAACGCCTGGCGACACGTGACCTTGGATGTACAAACAATCGCCGCCGTGATTTTCGCTTTCAGCGTGCCAAAAGTGGTTGAATCCAGCGCCAAACATATGCGCCAGAGAGGCAAATGAACCAATGTGTCCGCCTAGATCGCCGCCATCTGCAGGGTTGTGACGATTGGCTTTCACCACCATGGCCATTGCGTTCCAACGCATGTAAGCGCGTAGGCGTTCTTCAATTTCAATATTGCCAGGGCAATGTGCTTCTTGGTCGGGCTCAATTGTGTTGACATAACCCGTATTGGCAGAAAACGGCATGTCAATGCTGTTTTCTCGGGCATGTTCAAGGAGTTGCTCTAACAAGAAGTGAGCACGCTCGCCACCTTCTTTTTCAATCACGGCGGACAGGGCGTCCATCCATTCACGGGTTTCAATGGCGTCCAAGTCTGAAAGGACGTGATTAGGCTGAACGGCTGACATGTTTGTCTCCTTTGTAGGCCGTGGTTGATCTATTTTTCAGAATTCTCTCACAAAGTTTTAAAAATTTCAAATTGTGCTTTATCTTTTTACATTATGAAATTATTTGGCGAGTCATACTCTAAACTTCAAAGAATGAAGTCGCAAAACGTCACTCAGGTCGTGAAGACCATACAACCCCTTTCCTGGTGGCGCAGGTGGT
>CALPYQ020000070.1 GCA_943327965.2 Singulisphaera sp. GP187 | reverse complement strand
GGCTGCCTTCAGTTGCTCATGGGCGCTTTCAAAAATGGCTGGCTCTTGAATTTAATCAGCTCACCCGTGATGATGGGCTTTACTCAAGCGGCCGGCCTCTTAATCATTGCCTCACAACTGCCGGCTCTGACGGGATGGCAAGGTGGCATGGCATTTAAAACGCCCGAACTGGCGTTTGGCTTTGGCAGCCTGTTGCTGTTGTTGATGGCCAAAAAATGGGCCCCCCGTTGGCCTAGCATCATGCTGGTTGTGGCCATTACGGGCACATTGAGCTATTTCACTCAATTTGCAAACTCCGGCGGTGCGGTCATCGGTGCTTTGCCTGCCGACTTGCCTCTTCTGAAGTTGCCCAATTGGTTGGGCGGTTCAGTCTTGGGGCAACTGATAGGGCCGGCCATCCTAATTGCGTTTGTGAGTTTTTTAGAAGCCGCCTCAAGTGCCAAAACAGAGAATCAAAAATCGGGGACGACATGGCAAGACAACCAAGACCTGATGGGCCAAGGGTTGGCAAAAATAATGTCTGCGTTCAGCGGCAGTTTTGCCACCAGCATTTCGTTTTCTAGATCGGCCATTGCGCTAGAAGCTGGGGCTAAAACCGGATGGTCTGTCATTGCCACTTGTTTTTTTGTTGGCTTGGCATTGTTTGCTGCGCCCGCACTTTTTCATGTGCCACGCGCTGTCCTGGCGGCCATTGTCATCTTGGCGGTTGCGGGGCTTCTCAAACCCACTGCGTTTGTCAAACTCTGGCGAGTTTCTCGCATCGAGGCTACCACCTCCTTGCTCACCTTTGGCATTACCTTGCTCAGCGCACCGCGCATTTATTGGGGTGTTTTGGCGGGTGTTCTCATGGGACTGAGCCATTTTTTGCATACCCATCTTCACCCCCGAATCATTGAGGTGGGCCTGCACGATGATGGCAGCTTAAGAGACCGGCACTTGTGGCATCTGCCGCCCATTTCTTCCGAAGTATTTGCATTGCGCATGGATGCCGAACTGGATTTTGCTGCCGCAAGCAGCTTTGAAAAGTATGTGACTGAACACCTCCGTGACAGACCGCAGGTTCAACACGTTTGCTTGTTTGCGCAGCCCATCAATCGGATCGATGCCACAGGCGTTGAAACCCTTCAACAATTGCGCAAGCAACTGACACAGCGCAATATTCAGCTGCACATCAGTGGCATCAAGCTGCCCATTGAACAGGTTCTGCGGCTGGCAGGCGAATTGAAAAAAGAAGACGGTGTGCATTTGTACCGAACCGATGCAGAGGCCATTGCGGCGCTCCGATCTTTGCAATCTTTGCCTGATGACATTGCCGGCATGGCCATCTGAAACCTTGGCGCAATTCAATGCCTTCGACACGAAGGCTCAAGCGCTCACAATCCAGCCCTCTAAGGGATCAAAGTCAGGCAGGCCATAGGTGTTTTTGGGTTGCACATGGGCCCATGCTGCTTGCACCATGCACAGCACTGCGTCGAGGGAGTCGCCAGAGCCATCGGCCAACAACGTGTCGTGTTGTGCGGCACTGAGTTTTAAGCGCAAAGCCAGTTTGGTTTGAGCCATGTCCAAGGCGTGCAAGATGTCTTTGCGGGCCAACCATCGGTCGGGCGTTTGCTTGGATGTGTCATCGCTTTTGTAGCTTCGATGGCCAATCAATTCACGCGCCAACAATCCGGGGTACGCTTCTAAGGCAATGCGATGGGCTTGGCCTTTTTGCATTTTGGGCAATGTCCAAGCTGCTTCGCGCAGCAAAGGCACACCCGCATGCATCATCCAAGCCACTGGCGGATTGACCCACTTCATGGAGGGGCTAGAGCCTGCTGGCATGTCCGTGGCGCGGTGGGCAAATTTGGCGCCAGCAGGTCGTGCATCACAAAATGCTTTGAAAAATTGTCTCAATTCTTCACGCGAATAAGCGACAAATTTGTCCATGCATTCTGGCCATGTGGTGGGCCAGTTCATGTGCTCGACAAATGTGCGGGGTAAGCCAAACGGCAAATCAAAGCCCGCCACACAGGGCAAGTTGTCGGTTGTGGGTTGCTTCAGAAAATCTAGAAACTGGGGCAGTGTTTGAAAATGATTCAAACGCTCTAGCAAAACAGTGCCGCGGTGCAGACGGCCAATGGCCACCACAATGGGCTTGCGTTTGGATGGGCTGCTGGAAAAATCGCAGCCCATCAAACACGTGGCAGAAACCTCAGGCGCGTCCAATGATAGAAGCCGTTGCCATGAGCTCCTCAAGCAGGGCCAGAGACACTGCGCCAGACACACTGTAAGGATCGAGTTCTGCGCGCTCGGAGTACTTTAGGAGAATGTTGGTGTTCACACGGGAAACGTCTACCTGCCCCATGGTCCAACCGCCAAAGCGGCGCTCAGAAATTTCTTCGTAGTGCAAGAGCACCACTTGCTTGTGACGTGCGTCTTTTTGAATGTGCCCGTACAAATCGCTGACAGCTTCACGGCCCCCTTCGATGGCTTGCAAAAAGATGCCACCGCCGTAAACCAAGATACCTGTGATACCTGTACTGGGATTGAATTGACGCGACTGCGCCAAGATAGATTCGATGACAGAAGGCTGAGGATCAACCGCGCGACTTGCGTAAAGTAAACGAACCAACATGATCAGGCCTTTCTAGGAATCAATGCCAAGAATTCACGACGCAAATTGGCATCCTTGAGGAACACGCCGCGCATGACCGAATTGATCATTTTGCTGTCCATGTCTTTGACGCCGCGCCAGCCCATGCAAAAGTGGCTGGCTTCCATCACGATGGCCAAGCCATCGGGCTGTGTTTTGCGTTGAATCAAATCGGCCAACTGCACCACCGCTTCTTCTTGAATTTGAGGACGACCCATGATCCATTCGGCCAAGCGGGCGTATTTAGACAGGCCAATGACGTTGGTGTGCTCGTTGGGCATAACACCAATCCAAATTTGGCCAATGACGGGGCACAAATGGTGACTGCATGCGCTGCGAACCGTGATGGGGCCAACAATCATCAACTCGTTCAGGTGCTCGGCATTGGGAAATTCAGTAACTTCAGGGCTTTCAACATAACGGCCCTTGAAAACTTCTTTCAAATACATTTTGGCCACACGACGGGCTGTGTCTTGGGTGTTGTGATCGTTTTTGGTATCGATCACCATGCTGTCCAAAACCGTTTGCATTTTTTGGCTGACCTCGTCCAACAGGTGATCAAGCTCACCGGGTTGAATGAACTCGGCAATGTTGTCGTTGGCGTTGAAGCGCTTGCGTGCTGCCAGGATGCGCTCGCGAATTTTGACGGACATCGGTGTACCGATGTCGTCTGCGGGCAATTGAGCGGGAGCTGTCATAAGCTTTTGAGAGAAAAAATCAAAATGCAATCCTACCAGTGATTGATGCCACTTTTCGCAGTACGGGCTTGGACTGAACAGTGTGGCCAAGCCTTGCTAGTATCGATTGCCCGTTAACCAAATGGCAAATCGCATCAAGCCAAAGGCCACCCAATCCAGCGCCCTCATCAATTGAGACCGCTGTTTGAGGGTTTGCGGCATGATTCGAAGACTTTCGCCTTCTATGGCTTGCGTCAAAGCCTCATGCAGGCGTTTGGCAAAAAGCCCATCTGCCACCACCACATTGGCCTCACGGGCCAACAACAGGCTGAATGGGTCCAAATTGGAGGAGCCCACCGTGGCCCATGGCTTTTCGTGGTGGGCATCGATGACAGCCACTTTGGCATGCAAGAAACTTTGGGTGTATTCGTATATTTCGATGCCCTCGCCCAACATTTGCCGATAAACCGGGCGTACAGCGTGGTACTGCATGAAATATTCGTAGCGCCCTTGCAACAACAATTGAACCTTCACGCCACGTTTTGCAGCCAGCACCAAGGCCTGTCTTAACTTTTGGCCTGGCAAAAAATAAGCATTGGCAATCACAATTTCATGGCGCGCCATGCCAATCGCTTTTAAATAGGCTTTTTCAATTTGGCTGCGGTACAAAACGTTGTCCCTTAAAAGCAAGCCCGCTCTTGCGACCCATTTATTTTCCGACGCATGTGCAGTGTGTAACCAAGGGAAGTGCAAGCCTGCAGCTTTGAATGAGCTGAATGCCTCTGGAAAATTCTGTTGGCGAACATGCCTCACCGCTTGCAAACGCCACCACAAGCGCGTGCAAGCTTCCTGCACTTGCTGCACCAGGGCACCTGTTGCACACACTGCAAAATCAAAACGTGGCGCTTTCAACTCGCCGTATTGCGGGTCGTAGAGGTCGTCCAAAATATTGATGCCGCCACAAAAAGCCACTTGGCCATCGATGACGCACAACTTGCGGTGCAATCTGCGCCATCGACTGGGAATGAGCAAACCCAAGGTGCCCAAGGGCGAATAAATTCGCCATTCGACACCCGCTTTGTCAAAACGCATTCGCCAATCTTGGCTCAAATGGGGTGTGCCTACGCCATCCACCACCACCCAGACGCGAAGCCCTCGAATACCTGCTCGCTCAAGGGCTGCGGCCACCTGCGCACCTTCACCATGAAAGTTAAAGATATAAGTTTCAATTTGAATGTGCGAACGTGCAGCATCGATGGCGCGAATGAGCTCAGGGAAAAACTCTGCGCTGCCCTTGAGCAACTTGACTTGATGACCATCACGCAAGACGGGATGATTTTTCATAAATCAAACAAAGCCACCAAGGGCAAATGATCGGACATGCGTCGCCAAACTTTACCGTGCGGCACCAATTGACCCGTGGGCTTCAAACCTTTTGCATAGACATGATCCAGTTGCACCAAGGGCATTCTGGAGGGGTACGTTAAGTGCTTGCCAGCCTGCCACTCATTCAAAGCTTGGAGTCGCATCATGTTGGAAAGTCTGCTGCCCCAATCATTGAAATCGCCCGCCACCAAGAGCGGTGCGTTTTCGGGAACTTCACGTTCAATGTACTGAAGCAATTGCTTGACCTGCCGCACACGACTGGCCGGAATTAAACCGAGGTGCACCACAATGACATGCACATGGTGAACCGATGTGGGGTGATGAGAGTCTGCTGTCGCAGCATGTTCATGCGGATGCCCTACTTGAATTTCCACATGCAACAAGCCGCGCTGCTCAAATCGATGGTCTGACATGTCTTCATGTCGGTGGGAAACCACGGGCCACCGCGACAACAACGCATTGCCATGTTCACCGTGCTTGGTAATGGCATTGGTCTTGTAGATGGCCTCATAACCGGGCGGTGCCAAAAATTCTGCCTGTGGCATTTCAGGCCAATGCTTGAAATACTTTTCCTCGCGGCGATGCACTTTGCGAACTTCTTGAAGACACACAATGTCAGCGTCCAATTGTTCAATGGCCAAACCCAAATTGTAAATTTCTAAGCGCCGAGCTGGCCCTAAACCCTGAACACCTTTGTGGATGTTGTAGGTGGCCACCTTCAAGAAGGCTGTTTTTTCAAGATGGCTCAGGGGCATGCCAGCCACCTAGGCAACATCAATATGGCCTCTGCATTGGATGGCGAGAAACAAGCGTCGGCGGCCTCTTGCCATGGCAACCATTGAAATGCTGTGTGCTCAAGAGGACTCAATTGAATGGGCAGACGAGAAGGCAAAGCCAAGCCAAACACTCGCTCGGTGTTGTGGCTCACGTCAGGCGGATAGCGGTAGCGCCAAGCCGGGTAAATTTCATAGATGTTTTCTAAAGCCCAATCCTTCAAATGACATGATGGGGCGAGGGCATCTAAGCCCGTCTCTTCCTTGACTTCTCGAATGGCTGTTTCTGTCCAAGTCTCTTCTTCAAAGTCTTTGCTGCCTGTGACAGATTGCCATGTACCCGCATCGGCCCTTCGAATTAGCAGGACTTCGGCCGCTGGGGTATAGATCACCACCAAAACGGACTGAGGAATTTTGTAAGTTCGGGCATTCATGACAGCCACATTCTGCATGATGTTTTTGGCTCAGTTTGACATTGCAGGTATTGGCATCACAAACGCCTATGATCAGCCTATGCAAAGTATTTCATCAAATCCTCCTGAGACAGGTGCCTCCTTGACGCCCGTCACCCAAATTGTTTGGCAAGAAAATGGCCACCACTGCGAGGACGCATGGCGCAGTGAGCGGGGTGCACCTGCACCCAAGCGTGTGGTTTTAGCCGATGACACCCTCAGTGCCGACAGCGCATATCGACTGGCATGTGCAGGGACCGGCATGCTGTGGCGTGGTGATTTTCAAAATGCCCGCTTGCTGCTGCAAGCTCTGGCACGTCGCTGCGACGCACCCAAGAAAGTTCGCAGAGCTTCCAAAACAAACCCTGAAGTGACCCACACGCCACAAGACAATTTTCATTTGCATCGCCAAGCCCAATCGCAACGCGCGCGCACCCTGAGCATGATCTTGATTCAAGTCAATCCAGACCGGCAGATCAGCCTGCGCCGCGCGCCCGATTGGCGTGAAGCCATGAAAGAGGCTTGGGGTCCTGCGGGCACCACCGGCTGCGTGACCTCTTTGCGAGAATTGTTAGGCTTGGTGGGTGCCCATGAATGGCATCTCAAGGGCATGGAAATTTCGGCCCTCGGCAGCACACCCAAAGACCGTATCCATCCCAGTTACGGCGTTTTCTCACCTGTGCGCGGTGAATACATTCAATTGGTGGCCGATGCGCCATTGCCCAGCAGCGAATTGGCCTTTGACATTGGCGTGGGTACGGGTGTGCTGTCTGCCGTGTTGGCCAAGCGCGGCGTGAAGCGCGTGGTGGGCACCGACCTCGATCCTCGCGCCTTGGCTTGTGCCAAGGAAAACATTCAGCGCATGGGTCTTCAAAGCCAAGTTGAATTGAAAAAAGTAGACCTCTTTCCTGAAGGCAAGGCGCCTTTGATCGTGTGCAACCCGCCATGGCTGCCTGCACGCGCTAGCGCCCCCATCGAACGTGCCATTTACGATGAAAACAGTGCCATGTTGAAAGGCTTCTTGTCAGGCTTGGCCGAACACCTCTCGCCCAAAGGCGAAGGCTGGTTGATCTTGTCAGACTTGGCAGAGCACCTGGGCCTGCGAACGCGCGCAGAACTCGAAGCATGGATTGCGGCAGGCGGCCTGAAAGTGATCGGAAAAATGGACACCAAAGCCGAGCACAAGAAGGTTCTAGATGAGAGTGACCCTCTACACGCAGCACGTGCAGCAGAAGTCACCTCTTTGTGGCGCTTAGGCCTGGCTTAAGCCTTAACGGCTTCAGGGTTGCGCACCCGGATGTGCAACTCGCGCAACTGCTTCTCATCGACAGGGCTAGGCGCTTGGGTGAGCAAGCACTGTGCACGTTGTGTTTTGGGGAAGGCAATGACATCGCGAATAGACTCGGCACCAGTCATCAAGGTAATGATGCGGTCCAAACCGAAGGCCAGACCACCATGAGGCGGAGCGCCATATTGCAAAGCGTCGAGCAAGAAGCCAAATTTAAGCTGGGCTTCATCTGGCGTGATTTTCAAAGCGTCAAACACTTTTTGTTGCACATCAGCGCGGTGAATACGCACAGAACCACCGCCAATTTCCCAGCCGTTCAAGACCATGTCATAGCCTTTGGCAATG
>CALPYQ020000069.1 GCA_943327965.2 Singulisphaera sp. GP187 | reverse complement strand
TCATCGTCTTTGAGCAAGTGCCGATTGGCGTTGATCATGGCCTCGTCGGCCGTGGCTTCCATGACAGCGCTTTTATCGTCCAACTTAAAGATGGCCAGCTTGCCGCGTTGGCCATTGATCACGCGCAGGTCGCTGACAATGCCAGCCAAAAGTTGTGGCTCTCGGCTGTCAATGAGGTCGTCGATTTTGCGCTTGGCAAACAGGCGTACCTCGCGCTCAACCGCATCAAACAAATGCCCTGACAAGTAAAAACCAACAGCTGTTTTCTCGTTGGTCAGTTGCTCTTTGACACCCCAAGGCAGGACATCGACCAGATCAGGTTCTTGTGTACTGGAGCCATGCGCGTCATCACCCATCATGTCGAACAGACCGCCTTGATTGGCGTTGGCTGCCGTCGCGGTAGAGAACTCAAAGGCACGATCGACAGAGGCCGCCAATGAAGCGCGGTTGCGTTGCAAAGAATCAAAGGCACCCGCTTTGACCAGTGCCTCTACCGTGCGCTTGTTTAAACGGCTGCGATCGACTCGCACACAGAAATCAAACAAGCTGGTGAAGGGCCCACCCTCTTCTCGCGCTTTGACAATGGCATCGATGGCTTGTTGGCCAGTGCCCTTGATGGCACCCAAGCCGTAGCGAATGACTTTGTCGGAAACGGGCTCAAATCGATGGGTGCCACGATTGACATCGGGTGGATCGAAGTGCATGCCAAACTTCAGGGCATCTTCAAACAAGACTTTGAGCTTGTCAGTGTCGTCCATTTCGATGGTCATGTTGGCGCAGAAAAACTCCGCCGTGAAATGAACTTTCAACCAACCCGTGTGATACGCCAACAATGAATATGCCGCAGCGTGCGATTTGTTAAATCCATAGCCAGCAAACTTTTCCATCAAGTCGAACACTTCGTCCGCTTTGGTTTCTGACAAACCATTGACCTCTGCGCCTTTTCGGAAGATGGCACGGTGCTCGGCCATCTCTTCGGCTTTTTTCTTGCCCATGGCACGGCGCAGCAAGTCGGCGCCGCCCAAGCTATAACCACCCAAAACCTGCGCAGTTTGCATCACCTGCTCTTGGTAAACCATGATGCCGTAGGTTTCGGACAGCACTTTCTCAACCAAGGGGTGTGGATATTCCACCACTTCTCGGCCGTGCTTTCGCGCCACAAAACTGGGGATCAAATCCATTGGCCCCGGGCGGTACAAAGCATTCAAAGCAATCAGGTCTTCTAAGCGTGAAGGCCGTGCGTCTTTCAACATGCCTTGCATGCCGCGACTTTCAAACTGGAACACAGACTCGGTGCGACCATCGGCAAACAACTTGTAGGTGGCGGCATCGTCCAGCGGAATATTTTCAAACGCAAAATGTTCTTGACCCTTGTGGCGCTTCACAATCATTTCGCGGGCCAATTCCAAGATGGTCAAAGTGGCCAAGCCCAAGAAGTCAAACTTGACCAAGCCGATGGCTTCTACGTCGTCTTTGTCGTACTGACTGACGGCAGACGTACTGCCCGGTTGTTGGTACAAAGGACAAAAATCGGTGAGTTTGCCCGGTGCAATCAAAACACCGCCAGCATGCATGCCCACATTGCGAGTCATGCCCTCTAATTTTTGGGCAAGCGCCAGCAAAGTTTTAACTTCATCTTCTTTTTCTAAGCGCTCAGCCAAAACCGGTTCGGCCTTGATGGCGCCATCGATGGTAATGTGTTGCCCTGGCTTGTTGGGAATGAGTTTGCTAATGCCATCACAGAACATGTAACTCATGTCGAGCACTCGACCCACGTCACGAATGGCTGCACGCGCCGCCATGGTGCCAAAGGTGGCAATTTGACTGACTGCATCACGACCGTATTTGTCTTTGACATAGTCAATGACGCGGTCGCGATTGGTCTGACAGAAGTCAATGTCAAAGTCGGGCATGGAGACCCGCTCTGGATTCAAGAAACGCTCAAACAGCAAGTTGTATTGCAGCGGATCGAGGTCGGTAATCTTCAAAGAATACGCCACCAAAGAGCCCGCACCGGAGCCCCGACCCGGCCCCACTGGACAGCCGTTTTTCTTGGCCCAGTTGATGAAGTCACCGACGATTAAAAAGTAGCCCGGGAAACCCATCTTCAAGATGGTGTTGATTTCAAATTCCAATCGGTCTGCATAGCGTGGTCGCTCGGCCTCGCGCTTTGCTGGGTCGGGATACAAATGCGCCAAACGCTCTTCCAATCCTTCGACCGACAACAAACGGAAATAGTCCTCGATGGGCATGGGCTTGCCATCGGTCAGTGGGGTTGGGTAATTGGGCAATTGCGGCTTGCCCAATACCAGCGACAAATTGCAGCGCTTGGCAATTTCTACCGAGTTGGCCAAGGCACTGGGCACATCGGCAAACAGGGTTTGCATTTCAGCAGACGATTTGAAATATTGGTCGCGCGTGAACTTGCGCACACGGCGCTGATTGCCCAAAATTTCGCCTTCAGAAATACACACGCGCGCTTCGTGCGATTCGTAATCGTCTTGCGCCAAAAATTGGACTGGATGCGTAGCCACCACAGGCAAGCTCAAACGGGCCGCCAGCTTAACGGTCGCCACCACATGCGTGTTGTCCTCTGGCCTGCCTGCGCGTTGCAATTCCAAATAGAAACGATGCGTAAAAATAGACGCCAATTGCAAAGCAATTTCGGCAGCACGCGAAGCATCGCCTTGCACCAAGGCCTGCCCCACAGGGCCCGCTTGTGCGCCCGACAACAGAATCAATCCTTCGGACAATTCTTGTAGCCAAGCCAGTTTGACCACGGCGTTGGTCTTCACCATGTTTTGCGTCCAAGCGCGTGCCAACAATTCGGACAGGTTTAAGTACCCTTGCGAACTTTGTACCAACACCATGACGCGCGACAAAGCCAACGGGTCTGCGCCTAAACCCTCCAAAAAGATTTCAGCGCCCAAGATGGGCTGAACACCTTTGCCACGAGCCGCTTTGTAAAACTTGATGGCCCCAAACAAATTGCTCAGATCGGTGATGGCCAGAGCGGGCTGCTGATCGTCTGCGGCAGCCTGCACCACATCGTCGATGCGGCAGGTGGAATCGACAATGGAAAACTCGGTGTGAAGGCGCAAATGAACAAACATAGGTCCATTGTAGAAGCTGCTTCAGATGTTTTCTACAATACGGGGGTGAACAATTTTTTGAATATTTCGACCTACAAGTTCATCCCGCTGCCGGATGCCAATGAACTTCGCCCTGTACTCCTAGAGCGCTGCTTGTCTCGCGCCCTAAAAGGGACGATTTTGCTTGCAGAAGAAGGCATTAATTTGTTCTTGGCAGGCCCCGCCGAGGCTGTACGCGGTTTTGTGGCTGAACTCCACACAGATCCTAGGTTTTCTGACATTGCGCCCAAAGAAAGCTGGTCCGAAACGGTGCCCTTTAAAAAAATGCTGGTTAAGGTGAAGGGCGAAATTATTCGCATGAACCACCCCACCATTCGACCCGCAGAAGGCCGAGCCCCAGCCGTCACCCCGGCTACCGCCAAAAGATGGCTAGACCAAGGCTTTGACGACAACGGCAGACCTGTGGTTATTTTGGACACTCGCAATGATTACGAGGTCGATGAAGGAACGTTCAAAGGCGCCATCGACTGGCGTTTGACCAAGTTCACTGAATTTCCTGACGCCCTGATGGCGCACAAAGAAGAACTGCAAGACAAAACCATCATCAGCTTTTGCACGGGCGGCATTCGCTGTGAAAAAGCAGCCATCTTCATGCAACAAAACGGCCTGCCCCATACTTACCAGTTAGAGGGCGGCATCTTGAAATATTTTGAAGAAACAGATGGCTCGCACTACGACGGCGGCTGCTTTGTCTTTGACGAACGCCGCGCCGTCGATGTCTCGTTAGAAACAGTGAAGCCCTAAGCAGGGCTTCCTGCAATTAAACGCGCAACGAATTAAGCGCGCAATTTGGCAGCCACAGCGGCCACGCGCGCGCCATAGGCCTTAGCGGTGTCAAGGTCACCTTGAGGAATGTCTTCTGCGGGGCTGGTAGGACCCACTTGTGCCATCACGCCAGAGTTGGAACCAATTCGATTGGTGGTGCCGTCATTCATGGCGGGTTGTCCCACCCAGACCATGGCTTGTTGCATGGCCAATGTAATGAAATATTGCAGCGTGGACAGCTTGTCGCCGCTGGGGCTGGCAGAGATGGTGAAACCACCGGCCACTTTGTCTTTCCAGGCACTGGTAAACCAACGCTTAGAAGACGCATCGGCAAATTTCTTGAACTGCCAAGAGGCCATGCCCATGTAAGTGGGTGAGCCAAAGATGATGGCGTCTGCCGCATCTAAAGTTGCCCAGTCGGCATCGGTGATGTCACCGTCTGCATCGATGGCGATCAGATCGGCATTGGCACCTTGCGCCACAAATTGCGCAACGCGCTGTGTGTGACCGTAACCTGAGTGATATATAACAACTGTTTTAGCCATGAAAGTACTCCTTGATAAAAAATAAAGCTTCTTAAAATATTAAGAGGCCAAGTCAAAAACCAAGACCTCGGCATCTTTGCCGTGGGTCAGTTCAAGATTCGATTCGGCTTGAATCAGGGCAGCATCACCGCCCTTCAAGATTTGTCCATTGATTTGCAGTTCGCCTCGAATCAAGTGGACATAGGCCTTGCGTGCTGCATCCAAATTCAGCGAGGCTTTTTCTTCACCATCTAGCAAGCCCACATACAAAGTGGCGTCTGCCGAAATTTTGACCGCGTCGCCTTCACCTTGGGGCGATGCCACCGCTTTCAAGGCACCCCGTTTGCTGTCAGGCGGTATGGTCTTTTGTTCGTAACTCGGCGCAATGCCCGTCACATTGGGTTCAATCCAAATTTGAAAAAAATGCGTCGCCTGGCCTTCAGCATGGTTGAACTCGCTGTGCATGACCCCTTTGCCAGCGCTCATGCGTTGCACGTCCCCTGGTGGAATGCCCTTGACGTTGCCCATGCTGTCTTTGTGTGCCAAGTTGCCCGATAAGACGTAACTGATGATTTCCATGTCCTTGTGACCATGGGTCCCAAAACCAGTGCCTGGCGCTATGCGGTCCTCATTGATGACTCGCAAATTGCCCCAACCCATAAAGGCTGGGTCGTAATAGCCGGCAAATGAAAAACTGTGAAAGGACTTGAGCCAGCCATGGTCGGCATAGCCACGGTCTGCGGAACGGCGAATTTGAATCACGGTGATTCCTGACTTAAGAAACAGAATGACGAGACTTTACATTCCAATGATTTCAATTTAATCCACTATATTTGTCGTTATCATTCAAATTATTTGAATTTAAAAATAACCAACAAATGTCCTATAACGCCAGCGACCTCCTCACACCCGATGCACTCAGCATGCTGCTTGCCATTGAGGAAACCGGTAGTTTTGCGGCCGCTGCCAGACAACGCGGCCTGGTGCCGAGCGCACTGACCTATCGGGTCCGGCAAATTGAAGACGCCCTGGACGTTTTGTTGTTTGATCGCAGTAGCCGGCAGGCCAAGCCCACAGAGGCTGGCAAAGAGTTGCTCAGGGAGGCCAAGCGCCTACTGCACGACGTCGATGCCTTGGCCAACCGGGTTAAGCGTGTGGCGACGGGTTGGGAGTCAGTCTTGACGGTGGCTGTCGACAGCATCATTTCAAGGTCTGTGATCATGGAGTTGTGTGAAGGTTTTTTGGCACTCAACCCGCCCACCCGCTTGAGAATCCGTTACGAAACTTTGTCTGGCACCCTGGCTGCACTCAAGTCGGGTCAAGCCGATTTGGCCTTGGGTGTGTTCATCTCCCCCTCCAGCCACACAGAATTGCTGCACGAAACTCTGGGGCAAGTCAGTTTTGTTTATGCCATAGCGCCCCATCACCCCTTGGCCAGTGCACCCGAACCCCTGACCGATGCCGTTCTTCAACAATATCGCGCTGTGGCCGTGGCCGACTCTGTACCCCGGGGCGAGGGCGTCACCATTGGCCTGCTGGGTGGTCAAGATGTCCTCACCGTGCCAGACATGGCCAGCAAATTGGAGGCGCAGCTCAGAGGCTTGGGCGGTGGTTTTTTGCCAGAGAGCTTGGCCAAACCCTACTTGGAAAGCGGCAGATTGATCGCCAAAAAAGTCAGCCGAGTCCAGCGCATCAGCCAAGTGGAATATGCATGGCGTAATCCCCATGGTCAAAGTGTGGGGCATGCATTAAGTTGGTGGCTGTCGCAGTTAAAACAATCTAGAACGCAACAGGCATTGCTCCAACCCCACCATCGCGTGTAGAGTAGCTCCATGACCAAAACAAACACAACAACAAAACCTGTTCAAAATTTCGCCGTCATTGGTGCTGGCATGGCAGGCATTGCCTGCGCCAGAACCCTCATGCAGGCCGGACACCGCGTCACTGTCTTTGAAAAAAGCAAAGGCTTCAGTGGGCGCATGTCGACACGCAATTCCGCATTCGGCACCTTTGACCATGGCGCGCAATACTTCACCGTGCGCGACGCTCGATTTGCACAAGCCTTGGCCACCACCCCCAACATTTGCAAACCCTGGAGCGCCAACGCCGTTCGTGTGCTCGATGCCATGGGCCGTGTATTAGAAGCTGCTCGCCATACCGAAGACAAACATTGGGTGGCATCGCCCGGTATGAATGCCTTGGTCAAAGCTTGGGCGCAACCCTTGGTACAAAGCGACAGCATTCACTTGGAATCCAAGGTCTTTAAAATTGAACGCGACACGCTTCACCCAGAACTCTGGCAACTGCAAAGCGAAGAACCCGAAGGCGCACAGTCCGTTTTCAGTGGTTTTGACCAAGTCTTGTTGGCCATGCCGTCCAATCAGGCCATCGACTTATTGCGCAACTCCAAAATCAAATTAGAAAATGCGGCCGATCTCGAGCAAGTGCAAGTCGCGCCATGTTGGACCCTCATGGTGGCTTTTCCAAACGCTGTGCAACCTGGGCTCATTACATTGGGCCCTCAATGGAATGCGGCTCGAAGTGTGCACCACCGCGTAGCATGGTTAGCGCGCGAATCGTCCAAGCCAGGGCGCGGTCATGTTGAACGTTGGACTGTGCAAGCCAGTGCCGCATGGTCACAAGAACATTTAGAAGATTCGCCAGAGCGCGCACAAGCCAAATTGCTCAAAGCATTTTCTGAAATTACAGGTATTCGCGCCACGCCTGCACATGCAGAGGTTCATCGCTGGCGCTATGCCAAAACTTTACAACCGCTGGGTGTCTCGCACATCCTGAGCAAAAAACAAGGCATTGGTTTGTGCGGCGATTGGTGCTTGGGCCACCGTGTCGAAGACGCCTTCGTTTCCGGTTTGGAATTGGCGCTCGCAGCAATTTGAATGTATCGCGGCAGATTTGCGCCCTCACCCACCGGTGAATTGCATGCTGGCTCTCTGGTGGCGGCTTTGGCCAGCTACCTCGACGCCCGCGCGCACCAAGGCGAATGGTGGGTTCGCATCGAAGATGTCGATGGCCCCCGCTGCATTGATGGCGCTGACAAATTCATCCTGAAGCAACTGCAGCAATGCGGCTTGCAATGGGATGGCGAAGTGGCCTACCAATCGCAACGCAGCCTGCACTACCAACAAGCACTTGATCATTTATTGGC
>CALPYQ020000068.1 GCA_943327965.2 Singulisphaera sp. GP187 | reverse complement strand
TTCGACCCTTCCGCGCCGAAACAATGCGCTATGGCCCTTACTCAGTAGCGGGCGAGTTTGTTTATGACCACCCCTTCCAGTGGGGCAGCAAGCGGACGGGTCCGGACTTGGCGCGCGTGGGTGGCAAATACTCCGATGACTGGCACCGCATTCACTTGATCAATCCACGTGATGTAGTACCTGAATCCAACATGCCTGCCTATGCATGGCTTGAAAAAGCACCCGTTGACGGTGCCAGCTTGCCTACCCATATGAGCGGTTTGCGCAAATTGGGGGCACCTTACACAGACGATGAAATTGCCAAAGCCACGGAAGAGGTCAAGGGCAAAACAGAGTTAGATGCTGTCATTGCCTACTTGCAAGGCATGGGCATTCATCGCAAATAAAGGGAGTTCAAACCATGGACGTCAACACACTTCGATCGGTCGTGACAGTGGTCACCTTCATTCTGTTCCTTGGAATTGTGGGATGGACCTTGTCTAAGCGTCGATCAGCTGAGTTTGAAGAGGCAGCCCAATTGCCCTTTGGACAAGATGACTGATGACCCCCGGATCAACGAATAGAAAGAGAATCTGAAATGAGTGACTTCACAAGCAACTTCTGGTCTTTGTACGTGGCCGGCATTGCGTTGGTCGGCATTGCGGCGTGTTTGTTGCTGCTGTATTTCAGCGGCAAAGCCAAAGCCATGACGGACGAAGACAACACCACAGGTCACGTGTGGGATGGCGATTTGCGTGAGATGAACAACCCTTTACCACGCTGGTGGGTGGGTTTGTTTTTGATCACCATCGTTTTTGCATTAGGCTATTTAGTTCTGTATCCAGGTTTAGGAAACAGTGCAGGCAATTTAGGCTGGTCATCCGCTGGCCAATATGAAGCTGAAGTGGCCAAAGCCAACAAAGAACTTGAACCACTTTATGCCAAGTTCGCAAGCATGCCGCCCGAAGATGTGGCCAAAGATCCTCAGGCTATGGCCATTGGCGATCGCTTGTTCATGAACAACTGCGCGCAATGTCATGGCTCTGATGCCAGGGGAAGCAAGGGATTTCCAAATCTGACCGACACTGATTGGTTGCATGGCGGTTCGCACGCCAAAATTCAAGAAACTTTGCTCAACGGTCGCAACGGCAACATGCCCCCAATGGCGGCTGCAGTTGGCACGCCTGAGGATGTTCGCAATCTTGCGCACTATGTGCTCAGCTTATCGAACAGCCCGCACGATTCTTTGAAGGCTTCCTTGGGCAAATCTAAGTTTGGCGCTTGCGCCGCATGTCATGGTGGCGATGGCAAAGGCAATCAAGCCCTTGGTGCGCCCAACTTGACCGATGACATCTGGTTGCATGGTTGGGGCGAAAACGCCATTGTGTCCATGGTCACCAATGGCAAAGTCAATCAAATGCCTGCGCAAGCTGGCAAGCTTACTGAAGCACAGCTGCATGTCCTTGCATCGTATGTGTGGGGTCTGTCTAACAACCCAGCCAAAGTTGCATCCAAATAATTAGAGTGAGTTATTTTGGAATCGCCTGACCCTTCTTCTAAATTAGAACGCGCACCGCGTAAGTTCATTCCCATTGTTCCTGTTCCAGAAGGAGCGTCCTCAGACTCATCAGAGGAGGGCGCATGGGGTGAGCTGTACCAAGCTCATCAGAAAATATACCCCCGAAGTGTTCAAGGCATTTTTGCCAAATGGCGCTGGGGATTTGTGTTTCTGACGCAAATTATTTTTTACGGTTTGCCCTGGTTAGAGTGGGGGCAGCGACAGGCCGTCTTGTTTGACTTGGGTGCGCGCCGCTTTTATATATTTGGTATTGTTCTGTATCCGCAAGACTTTATCTATCTGACGGGCTTGCTGGTTATTTCGGCTTTTTCGCTGTTCTTGTTCACAGCCATTGCAGGCCGATTGTGGTGTGGTTTTGCATGCCCTCAAACGGTGTACAGCGAAATCTTTATCTGGATTGAGCGCAAGATCGAGGGCGATAGAACCGCTCGCATGCGACTTGACTCGCAGGAGATGTCGCTCGAGAAGCTGGTCAAGAAATGGTACAAACATTTAATCTGGATTGGATTTTCCATTTGGACTGGCTTTACCTTCGTCGGTTACTTCACGCCCATTCGTGAATTGGGTATGGAATTTTTCTTGGGCAATATGTCCTCTTGGGAAGTGTTCTGGGTATTCTTTTACGGTTTTGCGACCTATGGCAACGCTGGTTTTATGCGCGAGCAAGTTTGCAAGTACATGTGTCCTTATGCGCGCTTTCAAAGCGCCATGTTTGACAAAGACACCCTGATTGTTACCTACGACGCAGAGAGAGGCGAACCCCGTGGATCGCGTTCTAAAAAAGACGATCCGGTAACATTGAAATTGGGCGCGTGCGTGGATTGCAGTCTGTGTGTCCAAGTCTGTCCTACTGGCATCGATATTCGCAAAGGTTTGCAGTACGAATGCATTGGCTGTGGGGCCTGTGCTGATGTTTGCGATACGGTCATGGACAAAGTGGGTTATGCACGTGGCTTGGTCAAATACTCCACCGAACATGCCATGCAAAATCACTGGACCACAGCGCAAACTTTGCGACATGTGTTCAGACCCCGTGTTTTGATCTATACCGGTATTTTGTTGTTGGTCGTCGCTCTGCTGTTTGGCAGTTTGCTCAACCGTAAATCATTCAAAGTGGATGTGGTGCGTGACAGAGCATCTTTGGCACGCATTGTGAGTGGTGGCCATATTGAAAACGTGTACCGATTGCAAATTATGAATGCAGTCGAAAAACGGCAGCATTTTAAAGTGACGGCTGAGGGCATGTACGATTTGAAAGTCATGACCGATTCTGAGGATTTGATCGTCGAGTCAACTCAATCGCGTTGGATTTCGATTCGACTTCAGGTTCCCTACGATTCTGCAATGCCGGGTTCTTACCCCGTTAAATTTTTCATTGAAGCCACTGACGACGATCAGAAGGTGCAAGACAAATTAGAAGAAAAATCAGTTTTTTTAATTCCTCGTTAATTGAATTTAAATTGAAAGCGAGTCCCAGATGAATACAAGCACTTTGAGAGCTTTGAGCAGTACCAAACCATGGTGGTCCTTTGGCATGGTCTGGATGATCATTGCAGGGCCTGCATTGGTGGTCGTGGCAGCATTTATCACGCTCTACTTGGCCATCACCATTCCCGACCCTGTATTGCCCACAGAGGCATTGAATCCGCGCAACGCCATCGAAAATCAAACAAAACTAGAAGAAGCGATGGCGCCTGCTATGCAGGCGCGGAATCATGCTGCCACTGGGGTCGTTCCAAACAAACAAGACAAAAAATAAGTTCTTGAATTTTTCAAAAATAAACGGAGAAGACAAACATGCTAGCCCAAAGACTCATGTGGATTGTTTGGCCTGCTTTTTTGGTCGCAGGCCTTTTGGAGTTGGTGGTTTTCGGCTTGTTCGATCCCGAAGACATGCATTGGTTTGGTCAGCAAATGACGCTGTCAAGGCAAGGCGTGTATACGATTTCGTTTTTTGTCTTTTGGGCTTTGACCATGGTGTCGAGCAGCCTGACGTTACTGCTGGCCACCAAGCTCAATGACATTGAGGTTGCGAGTTAACCATTCGCTGGAGTGCTTCGGCATCCAAAATTTTGACGTGTCGTTGCTTCACTTCAACAATGCCGTCTTCCACAAATTTGGAAAAAGTTCGGCTAACCGTTTCTAGTTTAAGTCCTAAGTAGCTGCCAATTTCTTCGCGCGTCATACGCAGGACCAATTCGGATTGAGAGAATCCACGTGAGTGCAGACGTTGCACCAAGTTCAGTAAAAAAGCAGCCAGACGTTCTTCGGCGCGCATACTGCCCAATAGCAGCATGACGCCATGCTCGCGCACAATTTCCCGGCTCATGATTTTGTGGACATGATGTTGCAGGGCGGTTACTTCTCGTGATATTTCTTCAATGCGATCGAAGGGCATGACGCAAACTTCAGCATCTTCTAGCGCCACAGCATCGCAACTGTGTTGGTCATTTACGATGCCGTCCAAGCCAATAATTTCACCCGCCATTTGAAAGCCAGTGACTTGGTCACGGCCGTCTTCGGACGCCAGGCAAGTTTTGAAAAAGCCAGTTCGAATGGCGTACAGCGAGGTGAATTTTTCCCCGTTGCTAAAAAGCGTACTGCCACGTTTAATTTTGCGGCGTGTAGCTACCACTTCGTCCAAGCGTTCGAGGTCATTTTCAGACAGGCCCATGGGCATGCAGAGTTCGCGTAAGTTGCAGTTTGAGCATGCGACTTTGATGGCTTCAGGTTTCATAGCGTTCTCGATTTAGAAAAATTGACATTGCGGCAAGTCAAGGCATTAGCTTATACCTACTGGAGGCATTTGATACATCTCAAGCTTTTCTAAAACTCATTTTTAGACCTTGATTGGGCAAAATTTGACATAGATCAAGTTTAAGCCACAGAGGAAAAGGCACATTAAACAAATCCTAGAAATTTGACAGCCTTGGGAATTTCCGTATGTCCTTTTTGACGCCAGACTTACTGACACGCTTTGACGTGCCAGGGCCCCGGTACACCTCTTACCCTACAGCGGATCGTTTTGTGGAGGCGTTCACACAAGCCGATCTTCACCAAGCACTCGATTTGCGTCTTCATGGTCTGGGGCCAAAGAACAGGCCCTTGTCCATTTATGTGCACATCCCTTTTTGTGAATCCCTTTGCTACTACTGCGCATGCAACAAAATTATTACCAAGCACCATGAAAAAGCAGAACCTTACTTGCGCCATTTAGCCAAAGAGGTTGCGTTGTACACCACGTCGATGGGTCTTGGTCAAGCGGTAAGTCAATTACATCTGGGCGGTGGTACGCCTACCTTCCTCAGCAACGACGAATTGCGTGAATTGATGTTGATGCTCAAGCAAAGCTTCAATTTTGTGGCGGGTGGTGAGTATTCGGTCGAAGTAGATCCGCGCACCGTCAATGAGTCACGTTTGGCTTTCTTGTTTGATTTGGGATTTAACCGCCTGAGTTTTGGGGTGCAAGACTTTGATCCTGAGGTGCAAAAAGCGGTTCATCGTATTCAGCCTGCAGAACAGGTGTTTGACTTGGTGGCCTCAGCAAGAAAGATTGGATTTGAGTCTGTCAATGTCGATTTAATTTACGGCTTGCCAAGACAAACGCCAGAATCGTTTGATCGCACTTTGAAGCAGGTCACTGCATTGAGACCAGATCGCATTGCGCTGTATGCCTATGCGCATTTGCCCGAGCGCTTCAAACCGCAGCGGCGTATTTTGGTTGCCGAGTTGCCAAGGCCTGCTGACAAAGTTGCCATGTTGTCGAGGTCAATGGACGCCCTGATGAATGCAGGCTATGTTTATGTGGGCATGGACCACTTTGCCTTGCCAGAGGACACATTGGCGGTAGCCAAACGCCAAGGCCGCTTGCATCGCAACTTCCAGGGATACAGTACCCAACCAGATTGCGACTTAATCGGCTTGGGTGTGTCGGCCATTGGCCGAATGGGTGGCACCTACAGCCAAAATGCCAAGACCATGGATGAGTATGTGGACATGCTCGACAACGGCCATTTGCCCATCGTCAAGGGGCTGTCATTGTCACGCGATGACCTCATTCGCAGGGCTTGCATCATGTCAATCATGTGTCAGGGACACATTCAATTCGACGCCTTCAACGAAGCGTGGTTGATAGATACTCCAAAATATTTTCAAGCTGAATTTGTTCAACTTGAAAGCCTACAAGCACAGGGTTTGGTAGAGTTAACAAAAAGCGGCTTGCAAGTGACACCTTTGGGTTGGTTTTTTGTTCGTGGTGTGGCCATGGTCTTTGACAAGTATTTACAAGCAGATCGCAGCCGGACACGTTTCTCTAAAATCATTTAAAGCGGCATGCAGACTTCCTTAGCTCTCACGGCATTGATCATGGGCTTGGCGGGTGGCCCGCACTGTGTGGCCATGTGCGGTGCTGCTTGCGCAGGTATCGGGCATGCAGCGGGTGCTCATCAAAATAGGGCATTCCTGTCCTTTCAATTGGGCCGTTGGCTAGGCTACAGCTTGATGGGTGGGCTGGCTGCTTTCAGTGTGCAAGCGCTTGGTTGGTTAACTGTTGAGTCTGCGGTACTGCGGCCAGTTTGGAGCATGCTTCATGTGGCTGCGGGGGTATTGGGTTTGTTACTGATTTGGCAAGCCAAGCAACCTGTTTGGCTCGATCAAAGCGCCCAAAATCTGTGGGCCAAGATTCGCAAACTGAATTCAAACTTGGGAAAAATAGCGCCTGTTGGGGTGGGGGTCTTGTGGGCCCTGATGCCCTGCGGCTTGCTTTACTCGGCCCTGATGGTGGCGGCGCTTACGGGCAATGCATGGGATGGTGCCATCACGATGGCTTGTTTTGCATTGGGCAGTGGGCTTAGTTTGGGCTTTGCCCCTTGGCTTTTGTTGAAGCTCAAAAGCTTGGGCGATGGTGCTTGGGGCATTCGCCTTGCCGGTTTGGCTTTGGCCTCAACATCTGCTTGGGCGTTGTGGATGGGTTTGGCCCATAACCAGGCGCCATGGTGCGTAACCTAAAGTGCGAGATTTAATGTGCGAGATTTAAAGCCCGCGATTTAGGCCGTAAACCCTTTGTAAAGCATGTAAGCCGCCAATAAATACAAGACACTGGCAAAAACTCTTTTAAGTTGCTTGACGGGTAGTTTGTGTGCCGCACTGGCGCCTAAGGGCGCCATGAAGACGCTGCAACTGGCGATGATGACCAATCCTGGTAACCACAAATACCCCACACTGAGCTCGGGCAAGTTAGGAACGTCTTGTCCGGCCACAACATAGCCAACCACATTGGCCAGCGCAATGGGAAAACCCAACGCAGCACTGGTGGCAACGGCATTGTGAATGGCGACATTGCACCAAGCCATAAAGGGCACACTGATAAAGCCACCCCCTGCGCCGACCATGCCAGATAAAAAACCAATGACGCCACCAGCAGCCAACAAGCCTGGTGTTTCAGGAACTTGGCGGTTAGGTGCAGGCTTCTTGTCTAAAAACATTTGCGTGGCTGAAAAACCCACAAAGAGCGCAAAAAACAAAGCCAGATAAGAGCCCTTAAGTGCTGCAAAAGCCCCCATGCTGGCCAACAAACTGCCCATCACAATGCCTGGCGCTAATCGTTTGACCAACTCCCAGCGCACAGAGCCCCTTTTGTGATGCGCACGAACACTGGAGATGGACGTGAAAATAATGGTGCCCATGGATGTGGCAATGGCCATTTTGACGGCCAGGTCGGGTGATACGCCGCGATCGCCCAACATCATGGTCAGAAACGGCACCATGACCATACCGCCACCAATGCCTAAAAGGCCAGCAAGAAATCCTGTAACAAGTCCCAATATGCCTAATTCAAGAATAAGTGTGGGTTCTAAAAACATGTGAATCGGGCTTTGCTTGAATTTAAAAAAAGGTGTCTGCAAGTGCCACTGGACCGGCATCCTGAACCGGGGTTCAGGTGGGCGAGGGCAGACTGGCGTTGGGTTCATCTGACGCGAGACGATCACGCTCACCAGACAATGTACCAAGCCCGGGCTCTAAGAGCATTGGTTCAAGGAAATATAAAGCCCAGCATGCACTGCAGACA
>CALPYQ020000067.1 GCA_943327965.2 Singulisphaera sp. GP187 | reverse complement strand
TTCCCGTGATCTCTGGGGCCGAGGCGTATTTAACGCCCGGCCGAATTAACCCCATCTTCTTAGAAGGCAAACTGGCCGTTTTCGAGACCGCCACGGCTGCAGAATTGGGGTTGCGCGAGGGTCAAGTGGTTCAAGCTTCTGTGAAGCTGGTGCACGATCAGCCCATGCTGATGTTGCAAGGAAAAACCATCTCGGCGCCTGGCTTGCAAGCTTCTCAAGCTGGCGAGTCAATTTGGTTGCGTGCGCAAGGTGGCTTGTTGGTTCCCATGGCACAGCAACCCTTGGTCTCGCGCATTGCCAATTTGCTTTATCGGCCCGAAGTTAACTCGGCATTGCCTCAACTGATGCAACCTGGCACCTTAGATTCCTTGCTGAGCAAAATTCAGCGGCCCGACTTGCAGGCGCAATGGCGCGGCATGCAGTTGTCCATGGCACAGCTCACACCCGTTGCTCTGCAACAAGCCATGATGGGCGCCATGGGTGCTGAAGTTTGGCTGGCCAGAGGCATGCAAGCTCCCGTGCAAGATCCCAAACAACTGCTCAGAAGGCTCATCAACGAGCTGAGCATTGCCAGCACCGACGAGTCTGCTGACATCGAAGAAGGTTTGATTGAGAAACTAACCCAAGCCGTCGATGACTTAGAAGCCAGTCAAGTGAAAGCGGTACAAGCGCAAGCGCAGCAAGAAGTTTTGTTCAGCATGACTCTGCCGTTTGCAGATGCCAATCCGGTTGAACTCACCATTCGACGCGGCCCCCGCCAAGATGGCGAGCAGCCCGTTCTGACAGTCAATGTGCATTCAAAAACAGAAGACTTGGGGCCGGTTTGGCTCAAGACCCAATTGATGAATGCGCAGCAAATCGAACTCACCATGTGGGCCGAGCAGGCCTTTGTGGTTGAGCAAGCCAGGTCGCGCTCGTATTTGTTGGGCGATGAACTTCGAGAAGCGGGCCTCAACATGCGCTCATTCAATGTGGTTCATGGCAGCAGGCCTGCAGAGCCCACCAACTGGACACCCTCAGGCCGTGGCTTGGTGGTGGATGTGTCCGCATGAGCCGGCACATGCGTCAAGCGGTAGCGCTGGCCTATGGCAAGCACCTTGTGCCCGTGGTCACGGCCAAAGGTGACAACGACTTGGCCATGCGCATGTTGGAAGAAGCACGCCAGCAAGGCGTGTTCATTTCAGAAGACCCGCAACTGTTGGCACTTTTAAGCCGACTGGACGTCGATCAGGAAATTCCCCAAGAGCTTTACACCGCTGTGGCTGTGGTGTTGTCTTGGGTGTATTGGCTCAAGGGCATGCGCCCAGGGGATGAAAAAACAGAAGCGGTGGCTGAACCCACTCAGCCTGTTGAGCCATGAAGGCTATTGAAATTAAACTTCGTGATACCCGCGGCCACGGCTAAAGCGGGCTACCTGACCAAGTCGGTCGTACACCTCAACGGGGCTACCAGAATCTTCAGCACGCAAGCTGTGCAATGCGCCGCGAATGGAATCGAGTTTGCGCTCAATGAGCACGGCATTGCGCCTGTGCAGGTCGCGGCACTCAATGAGTTTTTCGCGCAGGGGCTCCCATTCGGGCAAGTTTTGGAGGTCTTCGGCGGTGGGGCAGAGTTGGGATAGCTGCGCCAACAAGTCATTTTTGCCAGGCTGCAAAGATTCAAACCGGTCCAGATCTTGGCTCTTGAGCGCTTCGAACTCTAAAGCCAACAGCTGGACCAGCTGGTCAGAAACTGAAAGTGCCTGCTCACTCACGAATCATTTGCTCAATGGCGTGGAAGCTCTCGGCAATTTTGCGGGGGTTCAAGGGGTACTGACCGTCTTGAATGGCTTGCTTGATCGACTCGACTTTGGCGCGGTCAAAATCGGGCTCGGCCATGGCACGGGCCGCCACATTGCTCATGCGCAACTCATCGGGGCCAGGCGCTTTGGTGCTGGTTGTAGGCGCCGCTGTTTCTGCGGGGGCGCTGCTGCCAGAGCCACTCTTGCGGTTGACTTTGTCCAATGCGCTGCGCAGCGAGGCGTCCGACTGGGCGCGCTGTCCATAATTTGAAATTGCATCGGTCATAACTGACTCACTTTCTGATTCTTTCTCACATCAACCCACACTTTAGAGGGTTGGACATGCTCAGTATCGACAGTAGATTCTAGAACTTGAATCACTTTTTGGAAATATTTAAGCTTTTTTGGCAAAAAACAGCACATTTTTGACCTTCAAAGCCCTTTGGCCGTGTTGGGGCCGGTCACAACACCCGAAACCTGCTTGCCAGAATCTGGGTTTTTGAGCTTCACTTGCTCACCCATCCGGCCGTCTTGCATGGCTTCCATTCTTACCGTAATTTGAAACTCGGACTTTTCGCCCACAGTCAGCATGACCGATTGGCCTTGTTTGACCATGACGGCACGCCGAATGTCGGAAATTCTCAAAGCTTGCCCTGCGGCAATGTCTCTGGTGAGTTCTGCCTGTTGGGCATCTTTCAAAGAACTCAGTAATTGGGTATCGGCATTTCCTGGGGAAGCTTGAACCTCTTCCAGCATGTCGGCTTGCAAAACAACACCCCGCTGCAAAAGCCGTTTGGCAACCACCACCGTTTTGGCAGGTGCAGCCGGTGATTTACTTGCATTGGCAGGGGCAGCAGGCCCCACAGCGGGTAAGCTCACTTGTAAATACAACTGCCAGACTGGCTCGGGGCAACGCACCCGAACGGTCTCTTTAGAAGCAAATGGATGGTCCACCACCAAAGGTTTTTGGCAGGCTTGGACCTTGAGGCGATGGTCTAAGGGGGCAATGACCACGTCTTTGGCCACCACCCCGTGGGTGCTAGACAGCCACTGGCGCACCTGCACAGCCATGCTATCGGCAGGTGAGTTGGGCGTTTGTGCCTGGCCGCTCAAAGGCGTGGCCAGTAACAACAGCCAAAAAACCGTCAGGCACAGGATTTGCATCAAGGCTTGCGCAGGTGTAGATGTTTTGACACTTGGATTGAACATAACGGAGTTCATGCAATAAAGATGCCATCACCATGAGAGTTGAGACAAACATACCCAATGCCAATGTTGGCACGGCGCCCACCACCACGGTGGCATTGTCGCGCCCAGGTTTTGCACAAGCCATGGACAAGGCCATGGTTCAGGCTTTGCCAACCAATGTCAGGCTAATTCAGTCAGGCGACACTTTAACCAGCATCGTCCGCGAACAAGCCCAACAACAAGGCGTCAAATTAAGCCCTTCTGAAGAATTCAGATGGACACAAGCCTTGGCAGCCGACAGTGGCATCAAAAACCCCAATGCCATTTTTCCGGGCCAAAGGCTGCAATTACAAAACATGCTGGCGCAGTGGCAAGCGGGGCAAACCCAGCCCAACAACTTGGCCAGCGTCAATTCACCAACGGTAGCTGCCCAGAGCCAAAACACCTCAGCCACCGCCATTGCCCAGGCCAATCCAGCTGCCAACACCACTGTCGTGGTGAATCCCAAGGCCACCGCCGTTTCGGGTTTGCCTAAAGGCAATTACATCAATGCTGTTTCGCACCCCGTGCTAAGTCAAACACTGGACCGTGCTGTCAATCGAGGCTTTATTCCCAAAGTTGAAAAGCAAGACGTCTATAACAAGATTTTGCAGGTGGCCAACAAGCACAATTTTTCGCCAGACGACTTTGCCCGCTTAACCCTGATGGAAAGCGACGGCATGAACCCTCAGGCGTCCAACACTCGATGCCACGGCATCATTCAGTTTTGTGATGGCCCCGCCCGAGGCGCAGCCGAAGTGGGTTTTGGCAAGGCCCCCAAACAAATTTTGGGTTTAAGCGTCTACCAGCAATTGCATTTGGTCGACACCTACTTTGACAAGGTGGGCCTTAAGAAAGAAGGCCCTGTACCTTTGGACGAACTGTACTTGGCCGTGTTGCAACCCGCTGCCCGCGGAGAAAAACGTCCCGAAGAACCTTTGGGCATCCCTGGCAAGCAAGCCAAGTATTTGTATGAGGGCCGAGACCCCCAAGGCCCCATGACGCGCGTTTCTATTACGCAAGGTTTGATGCAAAACGCGGCCGACCGCTTGGGTTTTAACAGCATCAAACACAATCAATTGGGCACGCAAAGCAACAACGCTGTGAGCAATGCTATCAATCAAGCGCTCAATCCGCCGCAAGATCCAACAACAGCTGCAAGAAATCGTTTGCTGGTGCAAAAGGCAGCCGATTACGACGCCATTGAAGCGCCCAAGGTTTGGCTTCGTTGATCAGCAGATTAGTGTCTGAATAAGGCACAACCCATGAAAGCGGCAAGGGTTTGCCGCTTTTCTGCTTTCTCTCAAAGGCGTTCAAGGCTTGCGTGTAAACCCTTGCGTTACCTCACAAAACAGGTAACAGACCCGTCAAAAACCCATCGCAAAACGGCAAGAAAAGCATGGCACGGCTCTTGCAATCGAAGTCATTGCGGAGAACTTTAATTCTCCGGGCTGTCGGTAATCCGGCATTTGACTAACGCGAAGGAAGCCACATCATGAACATGATTGACAACGCTCTGGGTGTACACGCTCAAGCCTTGGGACTGCGCAGCAAGCGCATGGAAGTGCTCGCGCGCAATATTGCCAACGCCGACACCCCGCACTTCAAAGCGAAAGACATCGACTTTAGATCGGTCTTGAAGCAAACACGCGAAGACTCGTTGCAAACCACCAACAATTTGCACATGCCTTTGCCCATGGAAGAAAGCCCAGGCGGCGAAAAGTATCGCATTCCTTTCAATGCAGCATTTGACGGCAACACCGTTGAATTGAACGTTGAACAAGCCAAGTTTGGTCAGATTGCAGCTGACTACCAAGCCACATTGAACATCCTTGAAAACCGCGTCAGCGGAATTCGCCGAGCCTTGCGTGGAGATTAATCAACATGTCACTTGACAACATTTTCAACATTGCAGGTTCTGCGCTCAATGCGCAAACCACTCGCATGAACACCACCGCATCCAACTTGGCCAATGCGGGCACGGTTACGGGCAACGAAGCAGAAGCATTTCGCGGCAAGCGCCCTTTGTTCAAAACCATTTTGGAAGGCCAGCAAAAGTCCCACGAACAAGGCTATGCCGGTGGTGTGCGTGTTGAAAAGATCATGGACGACACCGCCCCCATTCGAAAAATGCAAGACCCAACCAACCCCATGGCCGACAAAGATGGCTATGTGTATTTGGCCAACGTGAATGAGATGACCGAGATGGTTGAAATGATGGCTGCGGCCCGCTCTTACCAAAACAACGTGGAAGTGGTCAACACCACACGTCAGATGTTGATGCGCACCATCGACATCATCAAAACTTGATTTGTCACACGCACAAATCAACGATTAGGAAACTTCCACCATGTACTTATCAGCCAACAACACCGGTTTGAATGCAGCCGCCAATGCTGTCAATTCGGGCAAGAACATCAATGCGCCTGCTGGCGTCAAAACCACTGCGCAAGCTGCCAATGAAGCATTGACTGCCAAGGCGGGCACGTCAAGCGGCATGGGTCAAAAAGATTTTTTAACCTTGTTCACGACACAGTTGAAATGTCAGGACCCCTTAGACCCTGTCAAAAACGAAGCCTTCGTGGCACAGCTGGCGCAGTTCTCGCAACTTGAAGCCACCACCAGCATGGCCGACACGCTCAAGGCTTATGTCGACAGCATGGCCGGCGAGCGCATGATGAGCAGCACCAGCATGATTGGCAAAACTGTGTCAGCGCCTGGTGCCCCCGCTGTAATCACGCAAGGTGGCAAGCCCGCACAGGGTTTTGTCAGTTTGCCAACGGGTGCAGATGGCGTGAAGCTGGAAGTTTTCAACGACAAAGGTCAGCTGGTGACCAGCCAAACATTGGGCTCGCAAAAAATTGGCGACATGCCCTTCACTTGGGATGGCACCAGCGATGCGGGCAGCAAAGTTGCCGATGGCAACTACACCTTCAAAGCCACTGTGATTAGCCAAGGCAAAACCACCAACCCCGTGGTCAATGTGTTGTCCACCGTCACTGGCGTGAATCAGCAAGCTGACAAAACAATTTTATTGGAAGTAACCGGCGGCAGATCAGTGAAGCTCACTGATGTTCAACGCGTCGGCACTTAATTTTTTCTCACAAGACCCAACTCAAACCTAGGAGTTATCCACCATGTCTTTTTATACCTCGCTGACCGGATTGAATGCTGCCACCGCCATGTTGGGCGTGACCAGTAACAACATCTCCAACGTGGGCACCACTGGTTTCAAGCGTTCACGCGCTGACTTCGGTGACATTTTTGCAACCTCGCCTTTGCAAAAAGCTTCTTCTACAGTGGGTCAGGGTGTGTCTCTGAAACAAGTGTCGCAGGAGTTCTCCCAAGGTAACATTTCTTTCTCGTCCAACGCGCTTGACTTGGCTGTGACCGGTGACGGTTTCTTCCCCATGCGCTCGGCCGACGGTTTGCAAGAACTCTTTACGCGTAACGGTTCTTTCTTGTTGAACGAACAGTTTAACGTGGTGAACTCTTCAGGCCAGCGTTTGATGGCAGCGACCGTTGACTCGACCGGTTCTGCGAACGTCAACGAACGTGTGGTGTTGACCATTCCACAAAAAACATCTGGCGATGCCAAACAAACCTCCTTGGTGTCTTTGGGTTTGAACTTTCCAGCCGATGCAGAAGTTATTACAGACAGCTTTAATCGAAGCAATCCTGCAACCTACAACAAGTCAACAGCGTTTACGGTGTATGACAACGGTGGTAACGGCTACCTGGCCACCATCTATTACGTCAAGACTGCCAACGCCAACCAGAACGTACCGTTTAACAAATGGCAAACCCATGTGTTCATTGGTGAAGACCAAGTGAATGCGTCATTGGTTCAGGCAACAGATGCCAACAACGAAAAAATTTATGTCAACCAATACGGTCAAACTGCGCCTTATAGCCTAGTAAAAGACGAGTTGACAACAGCCAAAACACAGCTGTTCTCCTTGGACGAATTGACTGCCAAGAAAGTATCCGTTGCTGCCGAAGTAACAGGCAATGTGGTTAACGAAACCAATTACGACTGGGTTGTCGGTAAACCAAAAAGTGAATTGACTGCTTTGTTGGTGGCCGATGCCTTTGCTGTCGATGTAGACAACAGCGGCGTGCCCGTCAGTGTTGATCTGTCCAAGCTTGCTAATTTGCCTGCCACTACCAAAATTACAGGTGACATGATTGCAGAAGAAGCTACCAATCAATTGATCAAAGGCTTTGGCGTTGTACGCACGACTACCGATGCTGGAGGCGCCATTACGGCAACGGGTAAAGAGCGTTATGGCATGAAGGTTGTGTTTGATGCGGTAAACAAAACATTTGTGGTTCAGTCTGGCACTACGGGCGACACCTCCAGTGTTTCTGTCTCAGGCATTAATGCAACTGCAGCCACAGCCATGGGGCTCAAAACACAAGAGGTGGTCCAAGAAGCCAAAGCCACTCGCGGTATTGCTTCAACGGCTGCGACAGCCTACGGCTCAACCCCAACCGTCAACATCAGCACCAACTTTAGTGTTGACAGCACCAACAACAAATTCATTGTGACCGTTGATGGCATCAAGTCGACGGTGTATGTGAACGAAGGCGAATATTCATTGGCCGAATTCAGCGCTG
>CALPYQ020000066.1 GCA_943327965.2 Singulisphaera sp. GP187 | reverse complement strand
TCGCCGTGGCGGGCATCCAGGGTTTCGAAGGCGCTTTGGCACGCTTGATCGAGCGCGAATTCTGCCAATTGGGTGACGCAAAGCGTGACGGTTTCTAGGGCTGCGTCTTGTTCACAATCGAGCTTGATCAGCCGATGCATCGTCCATTGGCGCAGAACCCGCAAGGCCGCACCCACCTCAAATTGGGCGCGCAGCGTGGTGTAGGCTTGCTCGAGCACTTCACGCGTTGGGGTTGCTTGAGGAAGCGATGCAAACACGTCCGCATAGCGACGCTCTAGACGTTGAAAAAAGCGGGAGCCCTCCGAAAGAGGCTTAGGCAGCCTTGAATCCGTGCGAATACCCGTCTCAAAGGGGTCTATGGCGGTCATAATTCCCTGCCTGAGTCAATATGCCCCAAACCCTTGTTCGAATGTTGAAAATTTCTTCTTGGCCTCGCCTGATCGATGCAGGTTTTCGCCTGTTCGCATGGGGTCTTTTGACGCTGGGCGTGGTCTTGGGGATGGCTTGGTCGGCACTTCATTTTTTGATTGTGCCGCGAATTGAAAATTTTCGCCCTCAGCTGGAAAATTTGGCCAGTCAAACGCTTGGGGTTCCCGTTCAAATGGGCCAATTGGTCGCCCTTTCCTCAGGGTGGATGCCCACATTTGAAATTCACAACCTGGCACTGTTAGACCCTGAAGGACGCAGGGCATTGACCTTGCCCAAAATCACTTTTGCCATCAGCGTCAGGTCGGTGCTCAATTTTGGCGTCGAGCAGTTGGTCATTGAAGAGCCCAGCCTTGACATTCGCCGAACCGTTGAAGGCGAATGGCGCATTGCAGGTCTGGCGCTCAAAAAAGACGGCGCCGTCGATTCCGCGGCAGCCGATTGGGTTTTTTCTCAGAAAGAAATCGTCATTCAACGTGGCACGGTGGTGTGGACCGACGATTACAAAAGCGCCAAGCTTGAAAGACCGTCACTCCAGTTGAGCGATGTTTCTTGGGTGCTGCGCAACTCGGCCTGGCACCATCAATGGCGCTTGGATGCCACGCCACCTGCTGGGTGGGGCGACCGCTTTGTCCTCATGGGCGACATGCGGCGCGGTTTGCTGTCCACTCACCCCGGTCGGATTAAAGATTGGAATGGCCAAGTTCATGTGCAGTTTCCCGATGTTGAGTTGGCACAACTCGGCCCACATTTGCCATGGGAGGTCAATGTCACTCAGGGCAAGGGGGCGCTGCGCATGTGGGCTGACCTTCAATCTGGCAGCCTGAAACAGGCGACGGCCGATGTGGTCTTAGAAAACGCCACCGCCCAACTCAATCCAGAACTTCAAGCGCTGACCTTCAAAAACATTGCAGGCCGCTTGGCGGTCAAATCTGTTCCAAATGGGTTCGACTTTTCAACCGAGGCTTTAAGTTTTGACACAGCAGACGGACTTCATTGGCCAGGCGGCAATGTCCACTTGACCTACACAGAAACAGACAACGGCAAGTTAGCGCAAGGCAAATTTCAAGGCGACAAATTAGACCTGCTGGCACTCAGAAACATTGCCATGCAGTTGCCGCTTCCACAAGACGCGCGTCAAGTTTTGCAAGCGCACAAAGTCATGGGAACCGTGAATACCTTGCAAATGGCTTGGTCTGAGCAAAACACCGCCGAAGGCAAAATCTACAAAGTCAGCAACGCCAATGGCAACATCGAAAAGTTGACTTTTGAAGGTGGCAAAACAGGCGCATCCAATGAGCGTTGGCCCAGCATCGAAAATGCCAATGTCATCTTTGACATGACCGCAGATGGCGGCCAAATTAAAGCCAACATCGAGCGTGGCGCACTCAGCTTCCCACAAATTTTTGAAGATCCGCGCATTTCGCTGGACAAATTACAAGCGTCCATCAAGTGGGTCAAACAAAAGGGTCAAGTCACTGTGCCCGATTGGCAACTGAGCCTTAGCAACGCCGATGTTTCGGGGTCATGGCAAGGCAGTTGGAAACCCAGCACCGATGCGAAGAGTTTGGGCATCCTCGATTTGCAAGGCAACATTGTTCGCGGCAATGCGAACCAGGTTTACAAGTATTTACCTTTGGGCATTCCACAAAGTGTGCGCCATTACGTGCGCGATGCCGTTGTTTCTGGCACGGTTCAAAATGTGGCGGTCAAAATCAAAGGTGATTTGTACAAGCTGCCTTTTGCCAACCCCAAAGAAGGCGAGTTTCGTTTTGCGGGAAAGGTCAATGACGTTCAATATGCATATGTCCCCTCCAGCAGCGCAACTGGCAACACGGGTTCAAAACAGGCGCAGTCCGAGCCTAGCTGGCCCGTCATGAACAACGTCAGTGGCGACATTGTTTTTGATCGGCTGAACTTCAAGGTCAACAATGCAAGCGGCAAATGGGGCAATACGCCCTTCACGCAAATCAAAGCCGAAATTCCCAACCTGAACAGCAACCTGCTTGTGAATGTTCAAGGCGAATCCAAATCCAGCGCCAAACAGTTGTTGGGCGATTTACGGCTCTCGCCCGTCGACAACATGTTGGGCGGCGTGTTGACGCAAGCCAGCGTCACAGGCAACGTCAGCTCGCGAATTAAACTCAGTATTCCTTTGGCATCCATCGACAAAACGACGCTTCAAGGCGCCGTCAATTTATCGGGTAACGATGTTCGTATTTTGAACACTTTGCCCGCCTTTGAAAAAACCCAAGGGGCCATCACATTCACTGAAAGCGGCTTCGGCCTGGCGGGTATCAGCGCGCAGTTTTTGGGCGGTCCCATTAAGTTCGATGGGGGCAGCCGAAAGCTTCCTGCAAAAAGCTTAGAAGCCAACCCCTTCATTCGTGTTCAAGGTCAAGTCTCGGCCAACGGTTTGAAACAAGCGCAAGAAATTCCGCTGCTCAGTTTGCTGGGGCAGCACGCCAATGGTTCAACCAACTACACCGCCAGCTTCGGCATCAAAGGCGGTCATCCAGAGCTGAACATTCAATCTCAGCTGCAGGGGCTGGCTTTGAATCTGCCCTCACCTTTGAACAAGCGCGCAGATGAAATGGTTGCCCTTCGCTATGACAATGCCATTCAATCACTGAGCACCGCGCCTGGCAATAAAGCGATTCGGGACGTCTTGCAATTCAGTTGGGGGCGCACTTTTTCAGCAAGCTACAACCGCGACGTCAGTGGCGCAGAACCCAAGGTTTTGAATGGGCGCTGGATGGTGGGCGATGTGGTGACCCAAAGCCCCATGGGCGCCACAGAAACTGGCGTCATGGCAAGCTTGAATCTACCGTCACTCTCCGTGGACGATTGGATGCAAGTTGTTGCACCCTCCAAGAGCAGCGGGTCCGAGAGCCAAACTCAAAACACTTTTGTTTCATCGGCATCACAAGCCTATCTGCCGACGCGAATGAATTTGAAAAGCAATGAGCTGTTGGTACAGGGACGTACGCTAAGAAACGTCGTTCTCAACGGTTCAAGAGAGGGCTATGTCTGGCGAACGCAATTGGACGCCAAAGAAATGAATGGCTACTTGGAGTACAGGCAGCCCAGCCCTCAAAACACGGCTCGGATCTATGCACGATTAAGTCGCCTAAGCCTTCAGCCTTCTGCCGATCAGGCGGTGGAGTCTTTGTTAGAAGATTCACCGGTCTCTATTCCTGCATTGGACATTGTGGTGGAAGAACTCGAGTTACGAGGCAAAAAATTAGGCCGTGTTGAAATTGATGCCGTCAATACAGAGGCCGCCACACCAAGGTCCAACACTGGGCGCGAATGGCGCTTGAACAAACTCAATGTCACAGTACCCGAAGCCAGCTTCAAAGCCAGCGGCAAATGGGTGACATCGCGTGAGGGTACGCAGAAAGCCAGTACCGATATCAATTTCAAATTGGACATTTCTGATGCGGGTGAATTGCTTAACCGCCTTGGCACCAAAGACGCCTTAAGAGGTGGTGGTGGCAAATTAGAAGGTCAGGTCAATTGGCAAGGCTCACCCTTAACCCTGCATTACCCCAGCCTCACGGGTCGCTTCAATGTCAACATTGGGCGTGGGCAATGTTTACAGGCGGAGCCTGGCGTTGCCAAACTTCTGGGTGTTTTAAGTTTGCAAGCACTGCCCCGCCGCTTGCTGCTCGATTTCAGAGATGTTTTCAGCGCTGGGTTTGCATTCGATTCAATTCGTGGCGATGTCGCCATTCAGCAAGGCATTGCCAGCACCCAAAACTTGCAAATGAAGGGGGTCAACGCTGTTGTTCAAATGGAGGGAACGTCTGACATCGCGCGTGAAACCCAAAATTTACGCGTCCTCATTTTGCCGGAAGTGGATCCAGGCACCGCCTCTTTGTTGGCGGGCTTGGCGCTCAATCCCGCCATTGGCTTGAGCACCTTCATCGCGCAACTGGTGCTGAAACAACCGCTTTTGCGTGTCAACACACAAGAGTTCATGATCGATGGCACTTGGGCCGACCCCAAGGTCACCAAGCTAAGCGGCAGCGCACCTTAAGGCCTTTACAAAGGTACTGGCATGAAGCGTCCAAGCCAAGCGTTAGATCCTTTTTTGAATGCGCTGTGGCCATTTTTTAAATCTGCGACGCGCTCCTTCACAGACCGCCGCATCTCTTTGTGGTTTGCACTGGTTGCGCTGGTGGTGGCCTTGTTGGTCACCTTGGTTTGGCTGGCCGGCCGTTATGAGGCCAGTCAATACCAAGCCGAGTTGGAAAGCGATACGGTCAATGCGGTCGGCGATATTCGGCGCAGTTTGAACAATCACGCATTGACTTTGCAAAGTTTGAATGCCAAATCACTGAGTGCCAAGTCTTGGCGTCTCGAAGTAGAGAGCTTGATGGGTCAACACCGCGAATGGTTGCGCGTTGAAAAGCGAGACCTTCAAGGGGCGGTCAGTGAGTTTGTCACCTCACCCTATCGTGAACCTCTGTTTGACGGCAACACGCGGCTTAGCGAGCAATCCGAAATCATTCAAACATGCGTTCGGGCCAAACGTTTGAATGGACCCGCATATTCTCGAACCTACTTTATTTCGCAAGCCAGCGGGCTTGGTTTTGAAGTGATGGAAATGTGCTTGCCCTTAATTGAACATGGCGCAAGCATTGGGTACACCGTCATCACCTACAGCCTTCAAGACATCCTGGCTTCACAACTCTCCGAAACTTATGGCCGCAGAAACGAAATTTCGTTCATCGAGCCAGACGGTACGCGGTTGGCGGTTCATGGCACGCTGCCTAGAAGCAAGCGTCTTTTTACGGCCACCCAGTTGATGGACTTGCCGGGGAATACGCTGGTGCTCAGAATGGATGGGCGCCGCGTCGGGCCAGACCTTTATCCCAATGTCTTGCCCGCGCTGGTCACGGCCATGTCCATTGCCTTGGTTTCGGTGTTGGTTTTGTTGGTCAAAGACTCCCGTCGACGTTTAAAAGCCGAGCAAGACTTGGCCGATGCTTTGGCCTTTAGAAAAGCCATGGAAGACTCGTTGGTCACGGGTTTGCGTGCCCGAGATTTACAAGGACGAATCACTTATGTGAACCCTGCGTTTTGTCAGATGGTGGGGTTTTCGGCCGAGCAATTGTTAGGGGCCTCCGCGCCCATGCCCTATTGGCCAACCGAAATGGTGGGTGAGTACCAGCGCCGCCAAGCTGTACGCTTGGCCGGCAATGCGCCACCACGCGAAGGTTTTGAATCTGTTTTTTTGCGACAAGACGGTTCGCGCTTTCCGGTGCTAATTTTTGAAGCGCCCCTGATCAATGCGGTTGGCAAACAAACCGGATGGATGAGCGCATTTCTAGACATCAGTGAGCAACGGCGCGTCGAAGAAATGTCGCGCACCAGTCAAGAACGGCTTCAGGCTACCGCCAGGCTGGCGACGGTGGGTGAGATGGCGTCTTTATTAAGCCACGAGTTAAATCAACCGCTGGCGGCCATTTCAAGCTACGCCACGGGCTCCTTGAATTTAATTGGCCAGCATCAAAACTTGCCGGGTCAATCTGATCCTCCAGAGTTAAACGATCTACAGATGGCCCTTGAGAGAATTGCAGCGCAAGCCAACAGGGCGGGCAAGGTCATCAACAGTGTTCATGACTTTGTGCGCCGAAGAGATCAAGCGCGCGAAGCCGTAAGTCCTCGCGCCATTGTTGATGCTGTGCTTCCGCTGGTTCAATTGCAAGCCCGCAAACTGCATGTTCAATTGGCGGTCCAAATTGACGACCACCTTCGCAATGTCCTTTGTGATCGAACCATGGTTGAGCAAGTTCTGTTGAATCTGGCGCGCAATGGCATGCAAGCGATGGACCATCCCTCTTGTTTGAATCGCGTTTTAACCATCCACGTCAAACGCGCCGCCTCCAATCACGCTCAAAGTTGGATTGAGTTTGATGTGATTGATGGGGGTATTGGCATTTCTGAAGAAGTGGGTCAGCAGTTGTTCACGCCGTTTTTCACCACCAAATCTGAAGGCATGGGCTTGGGTTTGAGTTTGTGCCGAACTGTGGTGGAGCAACACGGTGGCCACTTAGAGCATGAGCCGTTTTTACCCAACGGTACTTTGTTTCGCTTTACGCTTCCCACCCAAGCCTAAGGCATTTTAGAATTCAGCATGCAACCAACCCTCAACGCCTGTGTCTACATTGTTGATGACGATGCCAGCGTTCGCGATGCCATGGCGTGGTTGCTGCGCTCTCGACGTGTCATGAGTGAATCTTTTGAAAGCGCAGAAGCCTTTTCTGTCATGCTCAAAGATAAATTTCCTCAAACCACCGCACCCAACCCCCAACAAGCGGGATGCATTTTGTTAGATGTGCGAATGCCGGGTCAAAGTGGCTTGGCTTTGTTTGAAACACTTTTGGCAAATGGCTTGGCAAGGGCTTGGCCGGTTATTTTTCTAACCGGTCATGCCGATGTGCCAACCGCCGTTGACAGCGTTAAGCGTGGCGCGTTTGATTTTTGTGAGAAGCCCTTTTCTGACAATGCCTTGGTTGATCGCATTGAGCAGGCCTTGGCACTTTCAAGCCAACGCTTGGCTTTACAAGTCATGAGCGCGAGTGTTGCGTCTCGATTGGCAGAACTGACCGAGCGCGAGCGCGATGTTTTGCGACTGGTTGTCGAGGGCTTGCCCAACAAACTGATTGCCGATCAATTGGACATTAGCGTGCGCACGGTTGAGGTTCACCGTTCGCGCGTTTTTGAAAAGATGTGTGTCAAGTCAGCCGTTGAATTGGCCAACTTGTTGCGCGAGGTTTAAGCCCTTCGCTGGCAAACGCTTATGACCCCTCTACGTCGTTCGGTTTGTTAGATTTGACGTCTTCTTTCGTCACCAGTTCACCTTTTTTTCTGCCAGAAAACATGGTCCACCAAACGATCAGCACCAGCAGCACCAGTGCCAACAATGCTTCTAACAAAATCAAACCCATGAAAACGCTCCTTGGTTCATACATTTTAGGGAGCTTGTTAATTTCCCTGTCACTCTTCTTGGTAGCCTGCGGCTCTCGACCCGTTGCACCTACGCCACCCAGCGTAGCAGCCCCTGTTGTGATTGTGCCTACGCCCAGTGTCTCCACCCCAATAACCAGCACAAGTCATAGCAACAGCACGCCCAGTTTTCTCAATCCAAAAAGCAAATGGGTTTTGGCTTCCTGGAGTGATCTTCCGGGTCTTGCCAACGACAACTTCAATGAGGCTTGGATCGCTTGGTTACAAAGCTGTACCCGCAGCACAACG
>CALPYQ020000065.1 GCA_943327965.2 Singulisphaera sp. GP187 | reverse complement strand
GTGTCTTTGGGCATCGAAACTTTGCGCGCTTGCTCAACCACCAAGCGCAGACGGGAGTTGGCGGCAGGATCGGCCCCATTTTTGGCGGCCATCATGATGTCCTTGGCCAATCGGCCAAAAAGTTTGCCCCTGGCATCGGCAGCTTGTGCCTTGCCTTTTGCTTTCCACTGCGCGCCCATGTGATGTGCCTTCTGATTAAATTGATTCCCTGATTTTAGGGCAGTGCAGAGATCTTCCATCGCACCCCTCCAAACCATGTCAACCAGATGGTCTCAATGGGGCTTGTTGAATGCATGCAAGTGCCGTTAAAGTTAACGACATGCCACACAACTTACCAACGTTCATTGATGTTCAGGATGCTGCCAACCGCCTTCAAGGCGTTGCGCACAAAACACCCGTGCTTCAATCGCGCACTTTGAATGCGCAAATGCAGGCCCAAGTTTTCATCAAGTGTGAAAATTTTCAGCGCATGGGCGCATTCAAATTCAGGGGTGGCTACAACGCACTCGCCAAATTAGATGCTGCTCAACAACAAGCAGGCGTGGTGGCCTATTCTTCTGGCAATCATGCGCAAGCTGTTGCCCTGTCAGCAGGCATCTTAGGCATGCCTGCCACCATCTTCATGCCCCACGATGCAGCGCCTTCCAAATTGGCCGCTACACAAGGCTATGGCGCAAAAGTCATTGGCTACGATCGTTACTCAGAAGATGCCAGCGCATTGGCCGCAAAGTTAGCCCAAGAACAAGGCATGACGTTCATTCCGCCGTTTGATCACCCCGATGTTTTGTCCGGACAAGGCACAGCAGCTTTGGAATTGTTTGAAGAAGTCGGAGAACTCGACGCCTTGTTTGTCTGTTTGGGCGGCGGTGGTCTTTTAAGTGGCAGTGCTTTGTCGGCCAAAGCCAAATCACCTTTGTGCAAAATTTATGGCGTTGAGCCTGAAGCTGGCAACGATGTTCAACAATCGTTTCGCCAAGGTGAACGCGTCAGAATTCCAACCCCCGTCACCATTGCCGATGGCGCTCAAACGCCCATGGTGGGGGCTATCACATTTGATTTGATCAAAGGATTGGTCGACGACATTCACACGGTCAGTGACGCACAATTGATTGAGGTGATGCGTTTTTATGCTGAGCGCATGAAGATGATTGTGGAGCCTACCGGATGTTTGTCGCTGGCAGCAGCGCTTCAAGCCCGTGACACCTTAAAAGGCCAGCGTGTGGGGGTCATCATCAGTGGCGGCAACATTGACTTGGCCCGCTTTGCCCAATTGTTGGCGCGTTAAAGCCAAACTTAGTTTAGGTGCGGCGTTCTAGCAGCTGAGAGGCCAGCGCAACCAAGGCATCTTTGTAAGGACCCGCTGGCAAAATTTGAATGGCATCGATGGCGCGCTGTGCCTCGGCCATGGCAGCTTGTCGACTGCCTTCCAATGCGCCAGTTTCTCTGACGATGGCAATCACGCTGCTGAGTTGATCGACTGAACCTGTTTCAATGGCTTTTTGAACCAACTCTCTTTGGTCTGGTGTGCCGCGTTGCATGGCCAAAATAAGGGGCAGTGTGGCTTTGCCTTCGCGCAAGTCGTCCCCTAAGTTCTTGCCCATTTCGGCTGCATTGCCCTCATAGTCCAAGACATCGTCAATCACTTGGAATGCGGTACCCAAGGCTTGGCCATAGGTGGCACAGGCGGCTTCAATGTCTGAACTTGCTTGCGCCAAGATGGCGGCCAAGCGGGCACTGGCTTCAAACAACTTGGCGGTTTTTGAACGAATAACCAACAAGTAAGCCGCCTCGTCCAATGAGGCGTCGTGCATGTTCATCAATTGCAAGACTTCGCCTTCGGCAATGATGTTGGTGGCATCGGCCAGGACTTGCATGATGCGCATGCTGCCCGGTTCCACCATCATTTGGAAAGCGCGGGAATACAAAAAGTCGCCTACCAAAACACTGGCGGGGTTGCCAAAATTTTCATTGGCCGTTGGGCGACCGCGCCTCAAAGTTGACTCGTCCACGACATCGTCGTGCAACAAAGTGGCGGTGTGAATGAACTCTACGACAGCCGCCATGCTGAATTTGTGAGCGTCTTGGTAACTGAGCGCGCCGCATGTCAACAACAAAATGACGGGTCGCAAGCGCTTGCCGCCGGCAGAAATGATGTACTGCGCCACTTGACCGACCAAGGGCACGCCGGAGCTAAGCCGGTTGGCAATGACCTCATCCACTTGGGCCATGTCTTGCGCCACCAAGGCCAATGCAGTGGCTTGGGTAGCGACGGAGGGGGCGGTTGCGGTGGACAAAATGGCTTAATTAAGTGGGCGTTCAAGGCAGAAACCTGCAAAAAGCGACGTTTTTTGCAGGGGTTTCTGTGCTCTGGCTCATTATAGAGAGCGAAAATGTCAGTCTATGGGCCTCTAGGGCGTAATTTTGGGGGGCTTGGCAAGTCCCAAAAGTCCGTGCTAAAATCCGCGGTTCCTTAGGGTTCGTCCTAGGAAACTTCCATTTAAGAGGTCATTATGTACGCGGTCATAAAAACCGGCGGCAAACAGTATCGTGTTGCTGCTGGCGAAAAAATTAAAGTAGAACAGATTGCTGCGGACGTGGGCCAGGAAATCGTGATCGACCAGGTTCTGGCAGTCGGCAACGGCGCAGATATCAAAGTTGGCACGCCCCTGGTTTCCGGCGCCACTGTTAAAGCCACAGTGTTGGCACACGGCAAGCACGACAAAGTGCACATCTTCAAGATGCGCCGTCGCAAGCACTATCAAAAACGTCAAGGTCACCGTCAGCAGTACACAGAACTGCAAATCGGTGCAATTGCAGGCTAAGGAGCATAGGTCATGGCACAGAAAAAAGGCGGCGGCTCTACGCGAAACGGGCGCGATTCAAAGCCCAAAATGCTCGGTGTGAAAGCCTTCGGCGGTGAACTCATCAGCGCTGGCTCCATCATTGTTCGTCAACGTGGCACCAAGTTCCATGCTGGCACCAATGTCGGCATCGGCAAAGACCACACATTGTTCGCCTTGGTTGACGGCCACGTGTCGTTCGGCATCAAGGGTGCTCTGAACAAGCAAATGGTGAATGTGACTGCTGCTTAATCAGCGTCAGCCATTGCGCAAAGAGCCCCGCCATGTCGGGGCTTTTTTGTTCCAGAGCACAAAATTAGAATAGACACGCTGACATAGAAACCGGAACCATCATGAAATTTGTTGACGAAGCCTACATTGACATCGCCGCGGGCGATGGCGGGAACGGCTGCGTCTCGTTCCGTCATGAGAAGTACAAAGAGTTTGGCGGCCCCAATGGTGGCGACGGTGGGCGCGGTGGTCACGTGTTTGCGGTGGCCGACCCCAACCTCAACACCTTGGTCGATTACCGCTACTCGCGCCGTCACGAGGCCAAGCGCGGACAGCACGGCATGGGCTCCGACATGTTTGGCGCCATGGGCGACGATGTCACTTTAAAAATGCCCGTGGGCACCATCATCACCGACGCCGAAACGGGCGAGGTTTTGTATGAGTTGCTCAAGCCGGGTGAGGTCATCATGATTGCCAAAGGCGGCGACGGTGGCTTTGGCAACATGCGCTTCAAAAGCGCAATCAACCGTGCGCCACGCCAAAAAACACCAGGCTGGCCAGGCGAGAAAAAAGAACTCAAGCTCGAGTTGAAAGTGTTGGCCGATGTGGGCTTGTTGGGCATGCCCAATGCGGGCAAGTCCACCCTCATTGCCGCTATTTCCAATGCGCGCCCCAAAATTGCTGACTATCCCTTCACCACCTTGCACCCCAATTTGGGTGTCGTGCGCGTAGGGCCAGAACAAAGCTTTGTGGTGGCCGATGTGCCCGGACTCATTGAAGGTGCCTCAGACGGTGCTGGTTTGGGACACTTGTTTTTGCGCCATTTGCAACGCACGCGTTTGCTCTTGCACATCATTGACTTTGCGCCCTTCGACGAAGCGGTCGATCCCGTGGCGCAGGCCAAAGCCATTGTGGCGGAGCTGAAAAAATACGACAAAGCTTTGTATGACAAACCCCGTTGGTTGGTGCTCAACAAGCTGGACATGGTGCCTGCAGAAGAGCGTGAAGCCCGCGTCAAAGACTTTATCAAGCGCTTCAAATACAAAGGCCCTGTTTTTGAAATCTCAGCCCTCACGCGTGAAGGTTGTGAGCCACTGATCAAAACTATTTTTCAGCACATCAAAGCACAGCAAATTCAAGAGCAAGAGCCGGTCTACATCGACCCCCGCTTTGTAGAAGAGCCCCCCAATCCCTGAGCCATCTTTGGCATCATCGAAGTTCTCGTTATTTAGATCACCATGAGTCAAGCTTTCACGTCCACAGTTTTGCGCGATGCGCGCCGCATCGTGGTCAAGGTGGGTTCTAGCTTGGTCACCAACGAAGGCCGCGGCTTAGACGAAACGGCCATTGGTGAGTGGTGCCGTCAAATGGCTTTGCTGGCGCAAGAGGGCCGCGAGGTCATCATGGTGTCCAGTGGCGCCATTGCCGAAGGCATGAAGCGTCTGGGTTGGGCCACACGCCCTCAAGAAATTCATGCACTCCAAGCCGCAGCGGCAGTCGGCCAAATGGGCTTGGCCCAAATGTACGAAACCAAATTGCGCGAAAACGGCTTGGGCAGTGCACAGGTTTTGCTCACGCACGCCGACTTGGCCGATCGCGAACGCTATTTGAATGCGCGTTCAACTTTGCTGACATTGCTGCAACACAAAGTGCTGCCAGTCATCAACGAGAACGACACGGTGGTTAACGATGAAATCAAGTTTGGCGACAACGACACTCTGGGTGCTTTGGTCGCCAATTTGGTGGAAGCCGATGCTTTGGTCATCCTGACCGATCAAAAAGGCTTGTACACCGCCGATCCACGCAAAAATCCTGCAGCCGAATTTGTGCACGAAGCCCGTGCCGGTGATCCCAGCTTAGAAGCCATGGCCGGTGGGGTGGGCTCCAGCATTGGTAGCGGCGGCATGATTACCAAAATTTTGGCGGCCAAACGCGCGGCAGGCTCGGGCGCATCTACCGTCATTGCATGGGGCCGTGAACCCGACGCGCTCATTCGTTTGTGCAAAGGTGAGGCCATTGGCACCCTGTTGGTGGCGCAAACGCAAAAACAACAAGCCCGCAAACAATGGATGGCCGACCATTTGCAACTGCGTGGTGCCGTCACAGTCGACCCTGGCGCAGTTGCCAAATTGCAGGCCGAAGGGAAAAGTCTGTTGGCCATTGGCATGACCCAAGTTGAGGGTGACTTTTCAAGGGGCGACGTCATTGCCATTCGCGATGTCAATGGTTTGGAAATTGCCCGCGGTTTGGCCAATTACGCCAGCGCCGAAGCGCGCCTAATTTGCCGAAAGCCCTCCACAGAATTTGAGGGCTTGTTGGGCTACATTGCCGAGTCAGAGTTTGTGCACCGTGACAACATGATTTTGACGCGCTAGCAGGTGCATCATCCAAACAAAAGGGGCAACAAGCCCCTTTTTATTTGTCTTCGGTGGAAGGCTTGTCCAAACCGTTTTGAGGGTCTGGGTCGAAACTGCCGCCAGGCGGCAGTGCCATCCTTATTTGCGTTTGCATGAAGCCAAATTGCATGGTCATGTTGACTTCAGTACCTTGGGGTGATGAAGCCTCATTCTCATTTTGACGCGGCTTTGGCGCGCTCCTGTAAGTCCGGCTCCGGTTGTCAAAACGGGGCAAGAACCTGGACAGCTCGGTCAGGGCCATTTCATAAACGCCCCGTTTGAACTCGACCACCACATCGAGCGGCACCCAGAAATCGTTCCAACGCCAAGCATCAAACTCGGGATGGCTGGTGGCACGCAGGTTGATATTCCAGTCGGGTTCTACCAGCTGGAGTAAATACCAAATTTGTTTTTGGCCCTTGTAATGGCCCCTGGCGTCTCGTCTGATGAAACGATCAGGCACTTCATAGCGCAACCAATCTCGGGTACGGGCCACAATGCGCACATGCTCCGGTAGGAGCCCCACTTCTTCGTGCAGTTCTCGGAACATGGCCTGCTCAGGGCTTTCGCCCCGGTCGATGCCGCCCTGCGGAAACTGCCAGCTGTGAGTTCGGATGCGCTTGCCCCAGAACACCTGATTTTTCTGGTTGAGCAGAATGATGCCGACGTTAGGCCGAAAGCCTTCGCGGTCAAGCATAATCAAACCCCAAATTTTTAAACTGTGTCCATTATGCACGGACAGGTCTGTGCAACATTAGGACTGACCCTGAGAACGCTTGGAATTAGCCCATGAAAGCCAGTCAATTTTTAATTTCCACTCTCAAAGAAGCGCCTGCAGACGCTGAAGTGGTGAGCCATCAACTGATGATGCGTGCCGGCATGATCAAGCGCCTTGGCGCTGGCATTTACAACTACATGCCCATGGGCCTGCGCGTCATTCGCAAAGTGGAAGCCATCGTGCGCGAAGAAATGGACCGAGCAGGCGCCATCGAAATGACCATGCCCGTGGTGCAACCTGCTGAGCTTTGGCAAGAGACGGGCCGATTTGAAAAGATGGGGCCAGAGCTCTTGCGCATCAAAGACCGCCATGGGCGTGATTTTGTGGTGCAGCCCACCAGCGAGGAAGTCATTACAGATGTGGCGCGTCAAGAGTTGCGCAGCTACAAACAACTGCCCAAGAATTTCTACCAAATTCAAACCAAATTCCGTGACGAGCGTCGTCCTCGTTTTGGTTTGATGCGCGGTCGTGAATTCATCATGAAAGACGCTTACAGCTTTGACCGCAACCAAGTGTCAGCCAAGCAAAGCTACAAAATCATGGCCGATGCCTATCGCAAAATCTTTGATCGATTTGGTTTGAGCTATCGTGCTGTGGCCGCCGACAGCGGCGCCATTGGTGGCGATTTGAGCGAAGAGTTTCAAGTCATTGCCGCCACTGGCGAAGACGCCATCGTGTATTGCCCCAACAGCGATTACGCAGCCAACATGGAAAAGGCCGAGGCCTTGGCACCTCAGCAAGCGCGTCCTGCTGCCTCCCAAGCCCAAACTCTGACCCCCACACCTGGCAAGAGCACTTGCGAAGATGTGGCGCAACTTTTGAATGTGCCACTGGCCACCACGGTCAAGTCCTTGGTTTTGGCCACAGACGAAACCGATGAGCAAGGCCACATCAAAGCGTCCAAAGTTTGGTTGCTGTTGCTGCGTGGCGATCACGACATGAACGAAGTCAAAGTGGGCAAGTTGCCTGGATTGAGTGCAGGCTTCCGCTTTGCCACCTTGTCAGAAATTGAAGAACACTTTGCTTGCAAACCTGGTTATTTGGGCCCCCTGAATTTGAAGAAGCCATTGAATGTCGTGGCCGACCGCGATGTGGCCGTCATGGCCGACTGGATTTGTGGCGCCAACCAACCCGATCACCACATCACCGGTGTGAATTGGGGCCGCGATTTGCCCGAGCCCATGATGGTGGCCGATTTGCGCAATGTGGTGGCGGGCGATGCCTCGCCCGATGGCAAAGGACCCTTGGCCATTGAACGTGGCATTGAAGTGGGCCATGTTTTCTATTTGGGCACCAAGTACAGCCAAGCCATGAATGCCACGTTCTTGGATGAAAACGGCAAGCCCCAGTTCTTGGAAATGGGCTGCTACGGCATTGGCGTGACACGCTTGCCAGCCGCAGCCATTGAGCAGAACCACGATGCCAAAGGCATCATTTGGCCCGATGCC
>CALPYQ020000064.1 GCA_943327965.2 Singulisphaera sp. GP187 | reverse complement strand
AGGCATGCGTGTTGCCATGACACTTTGAACTGCTAACGTGCCAGTTCGTTGAACGCCACACCTTTGTCTGTGCGGGGTTCTGGGGCCAAGCCCAGTACGCGTTCGCCTATGCTGTTTTTGACGATCTCATCGGTACCGCCTGCAATGCGCATACCGGCCGAACCAAACCAGAGCCTCTCCACCAAAGCAAATCTTTCGCCCAATTCGCTGGCAGCCAAAACGCCGCGCTCGCCCAACAAATCAATGGCAAAGTAGCTGAAGTTTTGGAGCGTCTGTGCTGCAATATTTTTAGCCCCGCTCATCTCTGGGCCGGGTTCCTTGCCTTTGCTCAAAGCAGTCAGGGCCCGGCATTGCAAGAGCCAAAGACCTTGCGCATTCAGATACAAGTTGGCCAAGCGGTCGCGCATGCGGCCATCCACCATGGCACTGCGTCCCATGAATTGGGCTTCGCGCATTTGCTCTGCCAAGGTGCGCCACAACTCAGCGGGCATCACGCCACCAATGGACAGTCGTTCACTCATCAGGCCGGTTAGCGTTACCTTCCAACCATTGCCCACTTTGCCAACCAACTGACTGTCGGGCACAAAAACGTTTTCCAGAAAAACTTCATTGAACTCAGATTCGCCACCCGCTTGTCGAATGGGCCGCACAGTAATGCCAGGGCTTTTCATGTCCACAAAGAAAGTTGACAGGCCATCAAACTTGGGCACGGTTGGGTCTGTGCGCGTGAGTACCAAACCATATTCGGCAAACTGTGCAAGAGACGTCCAAACCTTTTGACCATTCAATAGCCAGCCTTCACGGCCGTCAGTACAGCGCTCTGCGCGTGTCCTGACCATGCCCAAGTCGGAGCCTGCGCCTGGCTCGCTTAGCAGTTGACACCACAGGTGCTGACCCGACAATGCGGGGGCAATGTGCATTGATCTGACCGCATCATTGGCATGTGCCATGACCGAGGGAATGACCATGCCCAAACTCACATTGAAGAAGCTGGTGGGCACGTTGTAGCGGCCTTCCTCTTGGCGCCAAATAAGCTCTTGCATGGGTGTGCCGCCACGACCACCCAATGCGGTGGGCCATGTAATGGCACCAAAGCCAGCGGCTGCTTTTTTGGCTTGCCAAACACGTGCTTCTTGCATCCGTTCAGCTTGCGACAGATGCGGTGCAAAATAATCATCGGGACGGGCTTTGAGTGTGGCGTTGGCATCCAGCCAGGCACGACACTCGGCGCGAAAAACGGCTTCGCTGGGGGAGTCATCAAAGTCCATCGAGCCATCTACAACGGGGCCTCTCAAGTTGGCAGTTGCAGGCTTGTCCATTTTGAACTCGAGTTCTTGGGTCATGACCTCACGCCATGCATGCACACTGCCCAACTCAACGGCCAGCATGCGAGCACGCCGGTAGTGCAGATGGCAATCGAGTTCCCAGGTGTAACCCATGCCGCCATGCACCTGAATGCTTTCTTGGGCCGCCATGCTGTAGGCCTCGCTGGCCGATACGCGCGCTGACGCTGCCGCCAAGGCCAATTCAGGGGCCGCCTCGGTACTGACCGCATCGGCCGTCAAGGCCCACGCGCCGTAGTAGCAATGTGCACGTGCCAATTGGTTGGCCGTGTAAATGTCTGCCAGCTTGTGTTTGATACCCTGATAAGAGCCGATGGTGCGACCAAAAGCTTTGCGCTCACGGGCATAAGCCACCGACATTTCAAGGGCGGCATCAGCGCCACCTAACTGCTCAAACGCCAACAAGATGGCGGCACGTTGACGCACACGATTAAGCAAAGCTAAAGTTGGTTCACCTGCTGCGACTGTGTCCAACGCCTCCGCTGGCGTTGCATCGAAAACAATCTGTGCAAAGGGTTTAGCGGGATCAATGGTTTTGAGCCCTGAGCGTGTCACGATTGAATTCAATTCGGCCAAGACCAAGCACGCTTGGCCATCTGAATTTTGTGCCAGGACCACTGCAATTTCAGCGCAAGCACCGTCCATGACCAAGCTGACCGTGCCGTTCAATTGGCCATTCGCAAAGCGGGGCAACTTTGCAACATGGCAATGTTCGTCAAGAGGTGCCGCCAGTGTGGCCTTGGCACCTGCAGCAATGCGCGGTAGCCATTTTTGTTGTTGTTCTTTGGTGGCGCCCAACAAGATGGCTTGCGTTGCCAAATACAAAGTAGAGGCCAAAGGCAGCGCGCCCAGTTGACGACCGACTTCCTCCGCAACCACGCACAATTCCATGGCACCCAAGCCGATGCCACCGCAATCCTCGGGCAACATCAAAGTGGTCACGCCCAATTCACCCAAGCCTTTCCAAACAGATTCAGCGTGGGTCTGGCCTTCATCAATCACACTGCGTGTGACGGACACGGGACACTCCTTGACGAGGAACTTTCGAACCTCGTTGCGAAGCACATTTTGATCGTCTGAAAAATCGAAGTTCATGGCTTAAGCGGCTTGAGTTTGACGGGAGGGAGCTGGGCGAGCAGTGTGCCCATAAAACGTTTGACCTTGGGTGGCCATCTCGCGCAAAAGTGCGGGAGGGCGCAAGTGATCGCCAAACAAATCGGCCAAGCGATCGGCTTCTTTCACAAATGCAGCTAGTCCAATGCCGTCGATGAAACAGAACGGCCCGCCAGTGTAGGCAGGAAAGCCCACGCCCAAAATGGCACCAACATCGCCGTCTGCTGGCGCTAACAGCACGCCTTCTTCCATGGCGCGTGCGGCTTCTACGGCTTGCACATACAAAATTCGTTGTTTCAAATCGTGCGCGCTGGGCTGTTGTGTTTTCAAGGGGTACAGATCGGCCATGCCCTTCCAAATTTGCTTGCCCGTCGTGTCGTAGTCGTAGAAACCTTTGCCAACTTTCTTACCCATTCGGCCCATGTCAAAAAGTTTCTTCAGAATGGGCACGGAGCGACCTGGTTGATACGTTTCCGGAAATTCTTTGGCTTGTGCTTCGCCTGCGTGCACGGAGAGTTCAATCGACAACTCGTCTGTAATCGCCAGCGGTCCCACTGGCATGCCAACGTGTCGCGCGCAGTTTTCAATGAGCGCGGGTGCAATGCCTTCAGCCACCATGCCAATCGCATCATCAATGAAAGCGCCAATGAAGCGGCTGGTAAAGAAGCCGCGACTGTCATTGACCACGATGGGTGTCTTCTTCAGCTGCGCCACAAAATCGAGCGCTTTTGCCAAGGTTTCATCGGAGGTTTGAGTGCCTTTGATGACCTCGACCAAAGGCATGCGGTCGGCTGGCGAGAAGAAGTGCAGGCCAATGAAGCGGTCGGGGCGAGTGGTGGCTTTCGCCAACAAGCTAATGGGCAGGGCGGAGGTGTTGCTGGCCACCACACAGTTGGCAGGCAACACGGCATCTAAGCGTTTGGTCACCTCCGCTTTGATGGCGCGATCTTCAAACACGGCTTCGACCACCATGTCTGCATCTTTCAGCAGGTTGTAGTCGGTGGTGGGTGTAATGAGCGCCAAAATACCATTGGCTTTTTCGGTTGTCGAGCGGCCCTTTTCAACCAAGCGTTTCAAAACTTTTTCTGCATGCGCTTTGCCTTTTTCGGCCGCACTTTGATCGCGGTCTATCAAGACCACTTGAATGCCGCGTTGCGCTGCTATTAGCGCAATGCCGCCACCCATCATGCCGGCGCCAATCATGCCCAACTTTTTGCTTTTGAAAGGCGCAATGTTGGCAGGGCGGTGCATGCCTTTCTCGGCCTTTGATTTGTTGACAAACAGGGTTCGGACCATGGCGCGAGAAACAGTGCCGCGCGTCAGTGTTGCCATGTACTTGCTTTCAATGCGAAGTGCTTTGTCAATGGGCAGTTGTGCGCCTTCGTACAAGCAACTTTGAATGGCCAAGGGTGCCGGCAAGTTGTGATACGTGTTGGCTTGCAACATGGTGTTGCCCACTACAAAGCTAGGCGCAACACGCGGATCTAAGGGGCCACCGCCTGGAATCTTGAAGCCTTTGACGTCCCAAGGCTGAACTGCGTTGGGCGTTTCCAGAAGCCATTTTTTGGCAGCGGACAAAAGGGCTGTAGGCTCTACCACTTCGTGAATTAAACCAATCTCTTTGGCCTTGGCCGCAGTGGCGTGTTTGCCTTCAAGCAGGTAAGGCATGGCGCCCAAGATGCCCAACAGCCGAAGCGTTCTTTGCGTACCACCTGCTGCGGGCAAGAGGCCCACCTGAACTTCTGGCAAGCCAACAAGGACGGACGGCACATTGGCAGCGACTCGGTAATGGCAGCCTAAACACAATTCAAAACCACCGCCCATGGCCACGCCATTGATGGCTGCTGCAAAAGGTTTGCCGCAAGTCTCCATTCTTCTGACCAACATGGAAAGTGATGCACATTTTTCAAACAGCACTTCAACGCTGTCGTTGTTCATGCTGTCCAAATTGGCTTCCATGGCAATCAAGTCAGCACCTGCGACAAAGGCATCTTTGGCGGATGTCAGGATGGCGCCTTTCACATTGGCATCGGCAACCACACGGTCAATGCAAGATGACAAACTGTTCATGAAGTCGCCATCGATGACGTTCATCGTTTTGCCGGGATAGTCAATGGTCAGTGTGGCAATGCCGTCGGCATCAACCGCGTATCGAATAATGTCCTGCATGGTATTTTTTCCTGTCTGATTTATTTTTAAACGCGTTCGATGATCATGGCCGAGCCCATACCCGCTGCCACACACAAAGAGACCAGTGCGGTTTGTTTGCCGCTTCGTTCAAGTTCGTCCAGCGCTGTCCCCAAAATCATGGCGCCTGTGGCGCCCAGTGGATGCCCCATTGCAATGGCACCGCCATTCACATTCATGCGGTCGTGCGGAATGTTGAGCTCTTCCATCATGGTCAAAACCACTGAGGCAAAAGCTTCATTCAATTCCCACAAGTCGATGTCAGAGGCCTGCATGCCGGCGCGTGCCAGTGCTTTGCGCGCCGCAAAGCTAGGGCCGTCCAACATCAAAGTGGGCTCTGAACCAATGGCAGCAAAAGAGCGAATTCTGGCGCGAGGTTTAAGGCCCAATTTGGCGCCAATTTGGGCATTGCCAACCAGCACTGCCGCAGCACCATCCACAATGCCTGAGCTGTTGCCTGCATGGTGAATGTGATGAATTTTTTCTACTTGGGGATAGCGTTGCATGGCCACACTGTCGTAGCCATATTTCTCACCCATGTCGGTAAATGCGGGCTTGAGATTGGACAAGCTTTCTGTACTTGTTTCTGGACGAATGGTTTCATCACGCGACAAAAGTGTCAGACCTAAAAAATCTTGCACAGGTACGACGGCACCATCAAACCGGCCTTCGGTCCATGCGCGATGCGCACGGCGGTGACTTTCAGCCGAATAAGCATCCACATCGTTGCGGCTGTGACCCCGCAGAGAACTTAACAAGTCTGCTGAAATACCTTGCATCACAAAGTAAGTCTTGGCAGCCACTTGGGGGTCTTGTGCCCAAGCACCACCATCTGCGCCCATGGGCACGCGTGACATCATTTCGACGCCACCGCCAATGGTGAGATCGGCTTGGCCGGACATCACTTGGCTTGCCGCAAAGGCAACGGCTTCGAGGCCAGAGCCGCAATAGCGATTAATTTGAATCGCAGGCACTTGTTGATCAAAGTCTGCTTGCAACACAGCCATTCTGGCAATGTTGCCGCCTTGCTCGCCCACTGGCATGACGCAGCCCATGATCACATCGTCAACGGCCGCTGTGTCAAGTTGGTTGCGTGCCTTAAGTGCCACCAAGGGGCGACTTGCCAGCCAAACAGGCGTCACTTCATGAAGGCTGCCATCAGGTTTGCCCTTGCCGCGGGGGGTTCTGACGTGGTCGTAAATCAAGGTTTCCATGTGTGTCTTCCATGTTGGGGGCGAAAGCCCTGTGAATCAATGGGCAGCGAGGGCGGTTGAAGGATGCCTGGGTCATGCGCATGCTGCCTAGCCCATAGTCTTGCGCAATGCGCCGAGTTTTCAGAGGTCGAGAACCCATTTTGGGTACTCTGAAGGTCAGTCTTGATTGTCGTCTTCGGTGCGCAGCAGCGCCTGAAGCTTGGCGGCCAATTCCAAAATCTCTTGGGTTGTTTCGGCGTTGCGCTTGGCAAATCCCGCACTGACGCCTGAGCGCACCACCAAACGGTTGTTCTTGTCCCTGTAGAGCAAACCCTTCTTCAGAAGTTGGTCGACCTTGCGTCTGACGGTTTCTCGAGGGATGCCGGTGGCTTCGCTAATGGACAGGACGTTGCAGGAATTCATAAGCCGGTTGCGAAGCTCCATGTCGTCCAATAATTTCTCTGGAACGTCTGCGCCGCCTTTTCGAAAAAAATGCGAAACATTGTGCAAAGAAATTTCACCAAAGATAATCATCTGCACCATGTCACCATCAAACTGATGGTAAAGCTTGCGCATCAAGGGCACTGTAAAACCCGCTATCAGATGCGAAATCTGATAGGCGTGTTTGTCTAGCAGCAGGGCTTTCTCGGATGACGGTGTGTGAGGCATGGCTTCACGATACCAAACTACCGCCGTTCACGGGTAAGACTTGACCATTGACCCACTCGGCTTCAAGGGATGAGAGGTAAAGCACCGCGGCACCGACGTCTTGGGGCGAACCTGCGCGTGCCACTGAGGCGGTTTTACGGGCCACTTGCTCAGAGCCTTCCCAGTTGTTCATGGTGCCCAAGGACAAGGCATTGCAGGTAATGCCATGGCGCCCCATTTCGCCAGACAAGTTTCGGATGAAGCCAATGGCAGCGGCCTTGGCAGCACCATAGGCACACAGGCCCATGCCTGTCGCGGTTCGTGATGCATCGGAGTTGATGGCCACAACGCGGCCCCATTTATTTTCAATCATGTGAGGCAAGATGGCCTGGCAAGCATGCATCAAGCCGTGCAAATTCAGTTGTAACCAGCTGTCCCATTCTTCGGGGGGTGATTCTAAAAACTTGCTGTAACCCCAGCCTTGTGCCGGAATGCCTGCGTTGTGAACAAAAATATCGATGGCGCCGTGTTTTTGAACCAGCTGTGCAGTCATCTCAAAAATGGCTTGTCGATCGGTCATGTCGGCAACCGCAAAATCGGCTAACAGCCCCTCATTTTGAAGCGCGAGCGCCGCAGCTTCTGCGCGGTCTGCAAAAAAATCATTGACCACAACGGTGGCACCTTGACGCGCCAAACATTGCGCCACGCCAAACCCCATGCCTCTGCCAGCGCCACTGACCAAAGCGACCTTGCCGTCAAGTCTAAACATCATGATTCCTAAGGAAATTGTTCATGGCAGTTTTCCGTAAACTTGTTTAGTCTGCATACTACATATGGAGGGGGCATTTGTTTGTCAAAGTGAGAACATACAGCTCTGATTATTTTGCCTGCCGCTCATTTGGCTGTTGACGATGTTATCCAATTCTTCTTCCCATCCTGCTTCCAATCCATCAACCGATGCCGCTCAAGGCCCATTGACGGGTCTCAAAATCATTGAGTTTGCTGGCATTGGGCCCGGACCCTTTGCCGGCATGATGTTGGCCGATATGGGTGCTGAAGTGATCGTGATTGATCGGGCTGCCGATGTGGCCCGCGCTGCCAAATACCCAAGAGCCGCCACCAACCGGGGCAAGCGGTCCATTGCCTTAGACCTCAAATCCGAAGCAGATCGTCAAGTGGCTTGGACCTTGATTGAATCGGCCGATGCAATCATTGAAGGATT
>CALPYQ020000063.1 GCA_943327965.2 Singulisphaera sp. GP187 | reverse complement strand
CGATGGTCATCTTGTAGTTGCCCAGTTTCTCCATCATTTGATAGGTTAGAAATGTGGCGGCACCAAAAAAACCTATGCGCATGATGTCTACCAAGGTGTTCATGAATTTGGACAGCCACTTTGGCATGAACTTGTAAAAGAAATCCACTTGGATGTGGTTGTTTTTGGCCACCCCAATGGTGGCGCCAGTAAACACTGTGGCAATCAACAAGTAACGTGCAATTTCTTCCGTCCATGAGGCCGAGTTGTTGAGCACATAGCGCGTGAAGAATTGGTAAAAAACAGTTGCGCCCAAGAGCCAAAAGAAACCCAAGGCCACCCAGGCTTCAATGGGCGTTCCTGATAAATCCACTTCTTCGTCGGTGGCGTGAAACTGGCCATCGTCGCCCATGACTTTGGGCATGGCGTCGAGGTCGGGGAGATTGCTCATGTTGATTTCCTAGTCAAACGAATCACAGGTTGAGCAAACTGCTCAACCTGTGAAGGGTGTGCTTGAGACACACCAGCATCACAAAGAGATGCGATTACTTGGCCGCTTGAATTTTGTCGAAGTCAGCCTTGGTAAAGCCCATGGACTCGAGAGGCTTGTTTTTCAAGACAGCGTCTTGGAAAGACTTGCGATCGACTTGCACAATCTGCAGACCTTTTTTCTTGAACTCGTCCACCAACTCGGCTTCACGCGCTTTGATTTTGGCGGTCGCACGAACAGCAGCTTCTTGCGTCACGTCTGTGAAAACTTTCTTTTCAGCGTCGGACAGTTTGTTCCAAACGTGAGGTGCAATTTGGGTGGTCAAGCCGTCCACAATGTGGCCGGTCAGCATGATGGCCTTTTGCACTTCAAAGAACTTCTTGGCTTCGATGGTGGTCAAAGGATTTTCTTGGGCTTCGACCGTACCGTTTTGCAGGGCCAAATAAACTTCGGCAAATGCAATGGGTGTGGGGTTGGCGCCGCAAGCCTCGGGTGTGGCGCGGTAGGCAGGAACGTCAGGCACACGAATCTTGATGCCCTTCATGCCCGCGCAGTTGGTGAATGCCTTTTGTGCCGTGGTGTGGCGAGCGCCGTAGTAGGTGTAAGCCGTCACTTGAATGCCAGTTTTGGCGCGGAACTCATTGACCATTTCGGCAAACACAGGGCTCTTGGAATAAGCAATGAGGTGGTCGCCATCACGGAAGATGAAGGGATAGTAGGCAATGCCAAAGCGGGGGTAAGCGCGCGCTGCAAATGAAGGGCCGCTGATGATCATGTCGACCGTGCCCAAAGTGAGACCTTGGTTGATGTCGGTTTCTTTGCCCAGAGTGGAGGCTGGAAACACTTGAATTTCGTACTTGCCGTTGGTGCGCTTTTTGATTTCATCGGCTGCCCAAACTGACTCAGTGTGATAGGCCTCTGAGGTTTCATAAACGTGCGCCCATTTGAGTTTGGTTTGCGCTTGAACAGCCGTGCTGCCCAAAGCGCCTACCAAGCCCAAAGCCACCAAGCTGGCGCTGGCCAGGGTTTTGAGGGTGTTTCTTTTTGTCATTGCGATGTCTCCTTGTGGTTGGATGGAATGTTGAATTGCTGGCGAAAAAACTAAGTTCGAGAAGGTGCGCTTCGCCAGCTAGCGCTGAATCGTTTGTGAGCTTGGTTCAAATGTTTTTGCATGGTTTTGCGGGCACGCTGTGGGTCCCGCGCTTCAATGGCCGCTAGAACTTCTTGGTGTTCTGCAATGGCAGCTGTCCACGAAGCGGGCGATTCAAAATAATCGCCCAAGCGCTCAAACAAAGGACCGTTCCTGGCTTGTAAATAAAGCGCCAGCGTGTCGTGCATGACACTGTTGGCGCAGGCATTGGCAATGGCCATGTGAAATGCAATGTCACTGTCGCGGGGAATGCGGCCTGCCTTTGCATCTTTCTGCATGCCCTTCAGGGCGAGGGTCATGGCCTTGACATCTTGTGCGTTGGCAAACTCGGCGGCCAAGGCCGCCATTTCTGCTTCAATCAAAGAGCGGGCCCGCATGACTTCTAGCGGCCCCCATTCGGCAGGCGTGTTGAGGGTGTTTAATTTGGTGGCCTTTTTCTTGCCCAAGTTTTTGACATAAATGCCAGAGCCCGTGCGCACTTCAATAACACCCTCGACTTCCAAGGCAATGAGCGCCTCGCGCACTGAGGGGCGGCTAAAGCCCATTTGGGTGGCCAAGTCCCGCTCGGCTGGCAAACGTGAGCCCACGGCAAATTCACCCGAGGAAATCAATCCTTGAATTTGTTTGGCAATTTGGCGGTAAAGCCTTTGGGGTTCGATAGATTTCAAAGCTCAGGGAATACGAGGATTGGACAATTGGTCAGACCAGTTGCACAATCTTCACATGGAACCTGAGCGAGGGTCAAGCCAGTTTTGATACGCATAAACCCGAACTCCTCACAACATTTTTCAACATGACTTCTGTCACCATCGATCGCGTTCATTTGCGTCAGGTCAATTTGCCGCCCAAGGTGGAGCGCACAGACGCCATCCAAGCCTTTGTCACCCAAGAAACCATCTTGCTCACCTTGGTGTGCAGCGATGGCATTCAGGCGACAGGCTATGCCTACACCATTGGGACGGGCGGCAGTTCGGTCATGGCCCTCCTCAAAGACCATTTGGCACCCCGCTTGTTGGGGCAAAACCCTGTCCGGGTTGAAGCCATTTGGAAAGATTTGTTTTTTCACACCCATGCCACCGCCGTCGGCGCCATCACCAGTTTGGCCTTGGCCTGTGTCGACACCGCCCTGTGGGATTGGCGCGCGCAAAGCCAGCAATTGCCTTTGTGGCAGTTGTTGGGTGGGGCCCAAAGCAAGGTGCCGCTGTACACCACCGAAGGCGGTTGGCTGCAGTTGTCACCCGAGGTGTTGGTAGAACAAACACTGCAAGCCAAAGCCGATGGATTCAAGGGCGCCAAAATCAAAATTGGACGCCCGCATGTCAGCGAGGATGTGGCGCGTTTGTCGGCTGTGCGCTTAGCGGTGGGATCGGGTTTTGAAATCATGACCGATGCCAATCAGGGCTTCCATCGCGCCGAGGTGGTCAGACGAGCCAAAGCTTTTGAAGGCCTCGATTTGGCGTGGCTTGAAGAACCCTTGCCCGCCGAAGATGTATCGGGTCACCGACATTTGCGCGAACACACCACCATACCTGTGGCGGTGGGCGAGTCGATGTACCACCCCATGCAATTCCGAGAGTATTTAGAGCAAGGCGCGTGCAGTGTGGTGCAGCCCGATGTGGCGCGCATTGGCGGTATCACGCCCTGGATTAAAACGGCGCACTTGGCAGAAACCTTTGATGTGCCGGTCTGCCCTCATTTTTTAATGGAACTGCATGTCAGTTTGTGCGCGGCGGTGCCCAATGCCACTTGGGTGGAATACATTCCACAACTCGACGACATCACGCATTCAAGGATGAAAGTCCTCGACGGCTTTGCATACCCGCCCGACACGCCTGGCTTAGGCATCGATTGGGACTGGCAAGCCATCGAAAAACGTCAAAAGATTCATTTGGAGATCAAAGCATGAGATTGAAAAACAAAAATATCCTGGTCACTGCAGCGGGACAAGGCATTGGACATGCCGCCGTCTTGGCCATGGTGGCCGAAGGCGCCACAGTCTGGGCAACCGATGTCAATCCCGAGCTGCTCAAGGCTTACGCTGGGGTTGCCAATGTGCACACCGCTGTGCTGGATGTCATGAACAAAGATGACATTCAAAAACAAGTGGCCCTCATTCCGCGCATCGATGCCTTGTTCAATTGCGCGGGTGTGGTGCACGGCGGCACCATTCTGCAAGCCACCGACAAAGATTGGGACTTTGCTTTCAATTTGAATGCGCGCGGTCAGTTTTGGATGATTCAGGCCGTCTTGCCCAAAATGCTCGAACAAGGGGGTGGCAGCATCATCAACATGGCCAGCGTCTGCTCTAGCGTGCGCGGTTTGCCCAATCGATTCATTTACGGCGCTTCCAAAGCAGCCGTCATTGGCTTGACCAAAAGCGTGGCCGCCGATTTTGTGGCCAAGGGTATTCGCTGCAATGCCATTTGCCCAGGTACCGTCGACACGCCCTCATTGCAAGACCGCATCAACGCCGAAGCCGATCCGGTGCAGGCCCGCAAGAATTTCATTGCGCGCCAGCCCATGGGGCGTTTGGCGCAGGCCCACGAAATTGCGCCCATTGTGGTGTTTTTGGCATCTGACGAAGCGGCATTTGCCACCGGCAACGCTTACATGGTCGATGGCGGCATGACCATTTGATACTTGGCTTGCGGGCCTATTGCAAAATCTAGTCCGAGTGAAGGATTTGATTTTTTCAATATGACGCCAAGCTCTCAGCATTCTTTTTTTCAACCCTTCAACCAACTCAAATGCCATGAATCAATACGACATGAAAGGCCGCCATGCGGTCATTACCGGTGGTGCAACAGGTTTGGGCTACGCCATTGCTGAACGTGTTTTGGCCTCTGGCGGCAGCGTCACATTGTGGGATCGCGATGCAGCCGGATTAAGCACAGCGGCTGCCAGCTTGAAGCATCCAGGTTCTGTGCACACCGTGCAGGTCGATGTGTCACAACATGCTTCCGTGGTTGCCGCCAAAGAAGCCACCTTGAAAAACGGCCCCGTCGATGCGGTGGTCAACAGCGCGGGCATCACAGGCCCCAACACGCAAATGTGGAACTACCCCGTTGATGCATGGCAACAGGTGATGGACGTCAACATTCAGGGTGTTTTTTATTGCTGCAGAGAATGGGCGCCGCATTTAAAAGACCGCCCAGCCGGTCGCATTGTCAACATCGCTTCGGTGGCTGGTAAAGATGGCAATCCCAACGCCAGTGCCTACAGCGCCAGCAAAGCAGCCGTCATGGCCATGACCAAATCTTTGGGCAAAGAGTTGGCCACCACCAATGTGCGCGTCAATTGCGTCACACCGGCCGCAGTCAAAACGGCCATCTTCGATCAGATGACCCCTGAGCACATTCAATTCATGCTCTCCAAAATTCCCATGGGCCGCTTTGGAACGCCCGACGAAGTCGCTGCAATGGTCACTTGGCTCATGACCGAAGAATGTTCGTTCTCAACGGGCGCCGTCTTTGATTTGTCCGGTGGTCGTTCCACTTATTGAGCCAATTTAGATCACAATCACGCCGTCCGCATTCGGTTCTTGAATCACACTCAAATAGTCAATCAAAGGAAGTTCAGATGAAACTCGTACGTTATGGTCAACCCGGCAAAGAAAAACCAGGTCTCATTGATGCCGCAGGCAAATTGCGCGATTTAAGCGGCGTGGTCCCTGACATTGGCCCTGCCCAACTGTCCGACAAAGTTCTCGCCAAATTGGCCAAAATTAAAACCGACAAACTGCCTTTGGTTCGCGGTAAGCCTCGCATGGGTTGCCCTGTGGCCAACGTGTCCAAGTTCATTGCCATTGGTTTGAACTATGCCGACCATGCCGCAGAATCCAATTTGCCAGTGCCCAAAGAACCCATCGTGTTCACCAAGGCCATCTCTTGCATTCAAGGACCCAACGACGACGTCATGTTGCCCAAAGGCTCTGTCAAGTCCGACTGGGAAGTTGAGTTGGGCATTGTCATTGGCAAGCGCGCCAGTTATGTGTCCCAAAAAGAAGCCCTCGACTATGTCGCTGGTTATTGCACAGTCAACGATGTGAGCGAGCGCGAGTTCCAAATTGAATTGGGTGGCACTTGGGACAAGGGCAAGGGTTGCGACACCTTTGGCCCTATTGGCCCTTGGATGGTCACCAAAGACGAAGTTCCCAATGTTCAAAATTTAAAGATGTTCTTGGATGTCAACGGTCAGCGCATGCAAACCGGCACCACCAAGACCATGATTTTTGGCGTGACCAAGTTGGTGAGTTATGTCAGCCAGTTCATGACCCTTGAGCCTGGTGACATCATCACCACCGGTACGCCACCTGGCGTGGGCATGGGCATCAAGAAGGACGGCCAGCCCGCGCCTGTTTACCTCAAGAAGGGTGATGTCATGCACCTGGGCATTGAAGGCCTGGGCGAGCAAACCCAAAAAGTGGTGGCGTTCAAGCGCAAGGCCTAAAGCGAATGGGTCGTTGACCGCAACCGGACCATGAACGGGCTCATTAACCGGTCCGGTGGTGCGTGAGTTTTAGCCAGTAAGGGCGATTCAGGAATAACCCTGATTCGCCCTTTCTTTTTGCTTCAACGCTGATTTTCATGCAAAATAGAACGAGCGTTCTATTTTTATGAATATGACAGTCAGACACATCACTACAGCCAACGCATCGTCAGCCCAAGCGACCCACGCAATTCGCAGCGCCGACGATGGCAGCGGCCGCACCTTGCACAAAGGTCGACAAACCAAGGCCACCATCGTTGATGCGGCCTTGGGTTTGGCCTCACAAATTGGCTTAGAAGGCTTGTCAATTGGCGCCTTGGCCGAAGTAACAGGCATGAGCAAATCCGGGGTGTTTGCGCATTTCGGATCGCGTGAAGAGCTGCAAATATCGGTCATCCGTGAGTATCACGATCGATTTGAAACAGAAGTTTTTTACCCCGCCCTGAGTTGTCCTCGCGGCTTACCGCGCTTGCAATCCCTGTTTGACAATTGGATGCAACGCATCTCCACAGAAATTGATTCCGGCTGCATTTACATCAGTGGCGCTGTAGAGTTTGACGATCGACCCGGTTCGGTGCGTGATGCCTTGGCCTCGTCGGTTAACACGTGGCAAAACGCATTGCAGCGATCTGTGGCGCAAGCCCAAAAAGAAAAACATCTGACCGACAAAGCCGACCCCTTGCAAGTAGCTTTCGAGATACACGGCCTGATATTGGCCTTGCATTACGAGGCTCGATTTCTGCGAAACCCCGGTGCTGCCGAACGCGCGCGCAAAGGCTTCAGTGAAATTGTGGCGCGCAATCAACCTGAATAAATCGACCGACTCCAAACAACTTTGTAATTTTTTCGGAAAGTAAACCATGCCAAGCTATACCCCTCCTCTGCGTGACATGCAATTTGTGCTGCACGAATTGCTCGATTTAGAAAATGAATTGAAGGCCATGCCAAAGCATGCCGAGACCGATGCGGACACCATCAATGCCGTTTTGGAAGAGGGCGGTAAATTTGCCGCTGAAGTGGTATTTCCGCTCAATGTGTCGGGCGACGAAGAAGGTTGCAAGCTGGACCGAGACACCCACGAAGTAGCAGCACCTTCCGGCTTCAAAGATGCCTACCAACAATACATCGATGCGGGCTGGGCGGCACTCAGTGCCCAAGAAGAATATGGCGGACAAGCTTTGCCCTTGGTGGTCAACCAGTGCTTCTTTGAAATGCTCAATTCCGCCAATCAGGCTTGGACCATGTACCCCGGTCTGTCGCATGGTGCACACGCTTGCTTGTCTGCGCATGGCTCTGTAGAGCAAAAAAATACCTACTTGCCCAAACTCACCAGCGGTGAATGGACGGGCACCATGTGCCTGACTGAACCTCATTGCGGCACCGACTTGGGCATGTTGCGTACCAAGGCAGAACCTCAGGCCGATGGCAGTTATCGCCTGACGGGTCAAAAGATTTTCATCAGTGCAGGCGAGCACAATTTAGCGCCCAACATTGTTCACTTGGTGTTGGCACGCTTGCCCGATGCGCCTGTGGGCAGCAAAGGCATCAGCTTGTTCGTGGTGCCCAAGTTCAATGTGCAGGCCGATGGTTCTGTGGGCGAGAGAAACGGCATTTACTGCGGTGGCTT
>CALPYQ020000062.1 GCA_943327965.2 Singulisphaera sp. GP187 | reverse complement strand
TTGCCCGCAACATGGTCAAGGGCATGGCCAAGAACTTTCCTGCACCTCCCAAGTGCGTCGATGCGGTAGAAGCCGCTACCCAGAAAAAGTTTGAAGATGGCATGACATTCGAGCGTGAGATCTTCATGAACTTGATGCTCACACCTGAATCCAGAGCATTGCGTCACGTCTTTACAGCGGGCAGAGCCACTACCAAAATTGCAGATGTGCCAGAAGACACACCTCAAAGAAGTATTGCATCTGTTGCAGTGATTGGCGCAGGCACCATGGGCGGCGGTATTTCTATGAACTTTTTGAATGCGGGCATCCCAGTCAAAATCTTAGAAATGAAACAAGATGCACTTGACAGAGGCATTGCCACCATTCGTAAAAACTACGAAGCGCAAGTCAAAAAAGGCAAGCTCAAACAAGAGAAGCTTGACCAAAGAATGGCCCTTCTGAGTACAACCCTCAGTTACGATGAAATTGGACAAGCCGATTTGGTGATTGAAGCTGTTTTCGAAGAAATGGGCGTCAAAGAAGCGGTGTTCAAACAACTCGATGCCGTGATGAAGCCTGGCGCTATTTTGGCGTCCAACACTTCCACATTGGATGTCAACAAAATTGCTTCCTTTACCAAGCGCCCCCAAGATGTGGTGGGCATGCACTTCTTCAGCCCTGCCAACGTCATGAAATTGTTGGAAGTTGTGCGAGGTGCTCAAACCAGCAAAGATGTCATGGCCACCGTCATGGCACTCAGCAAGAAGATCAAGAAAACAGCCGTTGTATCTGGCGTCTGTGACGGCTTCATTGGCAATCGCATGATTGAGCAGTACAGCAGACAAGCTGGCTTCCTCATTGAAGAAGGTTGTACGCCTGCTCAAGTCGACAAAGCTGTTGAAAAATTTGGTTTTGCCATGGGTCCATTCCGAATGGGCGATTTGGCGGGCAACGACATCGGTTGGGCTATTCGCAAGCGCCGCAACATCGAACGTCCCGGCATGATGTACAGCAAAACCGGCGACTTGCTTTGCGAAATGGGCCGTTATGGCCAAAAAACAGGCGCCGGTTGGTACGACTATTTGCCAGGCAAACGCGACGCAATTCCAAGTGCCGTCGTTGTGGACATGATCGAAAAACACCGTGCCTCTTTGGACATCACACCACGCAAAATTTCTGACGAAGAAATTGTCCAGCGCTTGGTCTTTTCACTGGTCAATGAAGCGGCACATATTTTGGAAGAAGGCATTGCCAGCAAAGCCAGCGACATTGACATGGTTTACCTCACAGGTTATGGCTTCCCGCTGTTCCGTGGTGGCCCTATGTTGTATGCAGATCAATTTGGTTTGTTCAACGTGGTGGAAGCCATGAAGAAGTTTGCCAAAAACCCACACGACGATGCCGCATTCTGGCAACCAGCTCCGCTCTTGGCCCGTTTGGTGGCTGACGGCAAAACTTTCAACTGAATTGAGGTATCAATATGACTAACGCTGTCATTGTTTCAACTGCTCGTACGCCCTTGGCCAAAAGTTGGAAGGGCGGATTCAACATGACCCATGGCGCAACGCTGGGGGGTCACGCCGTTCAGCATGCGGTTCAAAGAGCTGGCATTGAGGCTGCAGAAGTTGAAGACGTCATCATGGGTTGTGCCAATCCTGAAGGTGCTACAGGTGCCAACATTGCGCGTCAAATTGCGCTCAAAGCAGGCATGCCTATTTCTGTTTCCGGCTTAACTGTCAATCGCTTTTGTTCTTCTGGTCTGCAAACCATTGCGCTGGCAGCACAACGCATCATTGCAGGCGAGGGCCAGGTTTATGTGGCAGGTGGTGTTGAAAGTATTTCTTGTGTCCAGCAAGAAATGAATCACCACATGTTTTTTGATTTGGCACTTCAAAAAATGAAACCAGAGATTTACTGGAGCATGTTGCAAACAGCAGAGCAAGTTGCCAAGCGCTACAAAATCAGCCGTGATCGCATGGATGAGTATGGTGCAGCCAGCCAACAAAAAGCATGTGCGGCACAAGCTGCTGGTTTGTTTGAGGCAGAAATTGCGCCCATCACAGTCTCTGCAGGTGTCATCGACAAAGTCATGGGCATGATGACCAAACAAGTTACCGTCAGCAAAGACGAAGGCCTGCGCGACGGCACCACCGTTGAGGCCATTTCTGGTTTGCGCTCTGCTTTGCCCGGCGGATTGATCACTGCTGGTAATGCTTCACAGTTTTCAGATGGTGCCGGCGCTTGCGTCGTCATGGATGAAAGCTTGGCAGAAAAGCGTGGCTTGAAACCCTTGGGTCGCTTCTTAGGTTTTGCGGTTGCTGGTTGCGAGCCCGATGAAATGGGCATTGGCCCAGTCTATGCTGTACCCAAAGCCTTGGCACGTTTAGGCTTGAAAGTATCCGACATCGATTTGTGGGAACTGAACGAAGCCTTTGCTGTGCAAGTTTTGTATTGCCGTGACACCTTGGGTATTCCACCTGATCGCTTGAACGTGAATGGTGGTGCTATTGCGGTCGGTCATCCCTACGGCGTCAGCGGTCAGCGCTTAACAGGCCATGCCCTGATTGAAGGCAAACGTCGCGGTGCAAAACGTGTCGCTGTCACCATGTGCATTGGTGGCGGTATGGGTGCTTGCGGTATTTTCGAAGTCCTGTAATTCGCCCTTAAACCTTTCACGGGCGTCCCGCTAACCATGCAGGCCGCCCGTTTTTATTTTCTGTTGAAACATTGATCCCCATGAGTCTTCGAACGACATTGGATTTTTTACTTTACGACTGGCTAGACATCAGTCGCTTGCAACAGCGCGCGCGTTTTTCAGATCACAACCGAGAGACCTTTGATGCGGTGATGGACACATGCGAGCGCATTGCCCGAGAAAAGTATGCACCCTTTAATCGATTGGTCGATACTGAAGAACCCCGCTTTGATGGCGAAAAAGTCATCCTGCCCCAAGCAACCCATGACGCACAGAAAGCCTATGCCGAATCAGGCATGCTAAGCGCCGCACAAGACTATGACATTGGCGGCATGCAACTGCCCTATACAGTAGAGGCTGCTGCCAATACATTCTTTGCCATGGCATCGGTCAGCATGGGCTCTGGTTTGCTTACCGTGGGCAATGCCAACTTGCTCATGGCGCACGGTACCGAGACGCAAAAGTCAGTTTTTGCATTGAATGAATTCTCAGGCAAGTGGTCTGGCACCATGTGCTTGTCAGAGCCACAGGCGGGTTCCTCGTTGAGTGATGTGATGACCAGAGCCACGCCTGATGGTCAGGCTTTTGAGTCAGACCCTCTTGGACCCCGATACCGCCTCAAAGGCAACAAGATGTGGATTTCTGCGGGCGAACATGAACTGACAGAAAACATCGTCCATTTGGTTTTGGCCAAAATACCAGATGCAGATGGCAAACTGATTCCTGGTGTCAAGGGCATCTCCTTGTTCATTGTTCCCAAAAAATTGGTCAACCTGCAAGGCGAATTAACGGGCGTACGCAATGATGTGGCTTTGGCTGGTTTGAACCACAAATGTGGCTGGCGTGGCACCACCAACACCTTGCTCAATTTTGGTGAAGGCAAATATCCCGTCCAAACAGACAATGCCAACAGCGATGGCAGTGGCGCCATTGGCTATTTAGTGGGTGAGCCTGGCCGAGGCTTAGGCTATATGTTCCACATGATGAACGAAGCGCGCATCGGTGTGGGCTTGGCGGTCACCATGCTGGGAATGGCTGGCTATGAAGCCAGTTTGGCTTACGCCAAAAATCGTCCTCAAGGAAGACCTGTATCGGGTGGCTCGCAAAAGGTTGTGAAAGACGCAGCGCAAGGACAGGTCAGGATCATTGAGCACGCCGACATCAAGCGCATGCTGCTGGCACAAAAATCATATTGTGAAGGCGCCTTGGCGCTTGAACTTTATTGTGCCAAGCTGGTTGACGAACAACACACTGGAACCCCTGAGTCTGTGAACGAGGCCAGATTGCTCTTAGAGGTTTTGACGCCCATCGCAAAAAGTTGGCCCAGTGAATGGTGTTTGGAAGCCAACAGTCTGGCCATTCAAATTCATGGTGGCTATGGTTACACACGAGATTTCCCTGTCGAGCAATATTGGCGTGACAACCGTCTGAACATGATTCATGAAGGCACCCATGGCATTCAAGCCATGGACTTGCTAGGTCGCAAAGTTTTGATGGAAGAGGGTGCTGGTCTCAAGTTATTGGCTGGCAGAATTTTGGCAACCTGCGATAAAGCCATGTGCTCGTCACAGTGGGCATCAGAATCCAAAGCGCTCAAAGAAGCCTTGAACAAAGTGATCACGGCAACGCAACAAGCTTGGTCAACAGGGCAGCCTCAAGAGGCGTTGGCCAATGCTGTGCCTTACTTACAAGCCTTTGGCCATCTGGTTTTGGCGTGGACATGGTTGGATGTAGTCGCTTCAACCCCAGAAAACCAAACAACGGCGCATGTTGGCCGTCAGGCGGCAGCCAAATTCTTTTTCCAGTACGAACTCCCCAAAATAGACGCTTGGTTGCTTGTTGTTAGCTCACGCGACATGACCTGCGCCAACCTACCTGAAGAGGCTTTCTGATGAACACCCCTACAAGCAACCCACAGCATGTTTCTGGACTGCGCCACATTGTGATGTGGACCCTCAAAGAAGAAGCCGAAGGCCAGAGTCGGCATGAAAACATGTTGAAGGCCAGAGACATCTTGCTTCAATTTGCCAAGCTCACGCCGGGCATTGAACTGTTTGAAGTGGGCATCAAAACAGAAGGCCAAGACTGCACCAGCGACCTCATCCTCAATTCAGTTTTCAAAGATGAGGCTGCATTAAAAGCTTATCAAAACCACCCCGATCACCTTGCCATTAAACCGTTCATGAAAGCTGTGGTGCAACAACGCAACTGCATGGACTTTTGGGTTTGATGAATTTATAAAGAGGCATAAAAATGACACGACGTATTCAACAATTGTTTGATCTCACTGGACAAACCGCACTGATCACTGGCGGATCTCGTGGCTTAGGCCTTCAAATGGCCCATGCTTTGGGTGAGGCGGGTGCACGCTTGATGCTGAGTTCGCGCAAAGCCGATGACCTTGAGGTGGCAGTCGCCGAACTCAAACAGGCAGGCATTGAGGCCGACTACATAGCTGCCGACTGCGGCAAGGAAGAGGACATCAGGCACTTGGCCAATGAGACCATGAAGCGCATGGGCCGCATTGACATTTTGGTCAACAATGCCGGCGCTACTTGGGGCGCGCCTGCAGAAGACCACCCTGTAGCCGCTTGGGACAAAGTCATGAACTTGAACGTACGCGGCTATTTCATCTTGTCGCAAGAAGTTGCCAAACTTTCCATGATTCCAAATCGCAAGGGACGTATTTTGAATGTAGCTTCCATTACAGGTTTGGCAGGCAACCCCATTGAAATGCAAACCATTGCGTACAACACATCAAAAGGTGCTGTCATCATTTTCACCAAAACTTTGGCAGGTGAATGGGGACAATATGGCATCAATGTGAATGCCATTTGTCCAGGATTTTTCCCCAGCAAAATGTCAATGGGCTTAATCGAAAAAATGGGTGAAGATCGCATGGCAAGCCATGCCCCCTTAAGAAGACTGGGTGACAGTGAAGACCTCAAGGGCCTGACCGTTTTGTATGCCAGCGATGCAGGCAAACACATCACAGGACAATGGCTGGCAGTAGATGGTGGTGTCAGCGCCATATTGGGCGGTTAATTCATCATGACCATTTCATTTGGTCCCGGAATTCCATTTGTCAATCACATGGGCTTCACTCTGGAAAGGTTTGAAAACGGTCATTCAGAGATGCATTACGCGCCATTGCCTGAGCATCTCAATTCGTTTGACATGACCCATGGTGGTGCACTTATGACACTCTTGGATGTGGCCATGGCCACAGCTGCACGAAGTGTTGATCCCGAATTGGGCGTTTTTACCATTGAGATGAAAACCAGCTTCATGAAAGCGGCCAAAACCCAGCCAGGTGAACACCTGGTGGCCAAAGGTGAATTGATTCAGAGAACCAAAAAAATGGCTTTTACAGAGGCCAAAGTTTTTAATGCACAAGGTGACTTGTGCGCACATTCAACAGGCACGTTCAAATATGCAGAACGTCGCCCGTCTATCACCCAACAAATTCCGACCGATTGAGTCGACTCCCCCTATTACAACCAAGAGAGACACCATGCCCACCAATCACATCATCGTTTTAGACAATCGACCCGAAGGCGAACCGACCGCATCTAACTTCAAATTGGTCACGGCCGAAACGCCTGAACTGATCGACGGGCAAGTGTTGGTCAAACACCATTACCTCAGCCTAGACCCCTACATGCGCGGGCGCATGAACGCAGGCAAAAACTACGCACAACCACAGCCCCTGAATGAAGTCATGATTGGTGGCACCGTGGGGGAGGTGGTTGAAAGCAAGCACCCCAAATTCAGCGTCGGTCAAACAGTGCAATGCATGGGTGGTTGGCAAGAATACGGCGTCATCAATGCCAGCCTGCCGGGTGCATTGAAGCATGTCAATTCAGAAAAGATTGCCATCAGCCATTTCTTGGGTGCTGTTGGCATGCCAGGTGTCACCGCTTGGTATGGTTTAAATAACATCATTCAAGCCAAAGCAGGCAAAACTGTCACAGTCAGCGCGGCCAGCGGTGCAGTGGGGAGCGCTTATGGTGCTTTGGCCAAAGCACGTGGTTGCAGAGTGGTGGGTATTGCGGGCGGCAAAGCCAAGTGCGACTATGTTGTACAAACATTGGGCTTTGATGCGTGCATCGATTACAAAGAACACAAAGATTACATCTCTCTCTCCAAAGCCTTGAAAGAGGCTTGCCCAGATGGCATTGACGGTCACTTCGAAAATGTGGGCGGCATGGTCCTAGATGCCGTCATGTTGCGCGCCAATGACTTTTCGCGCATTGCAGTTTGTGGAATGATTGCTGGCTACAACGGAGAGCCATTGCCCATGGCCAATCCCACTTTGATCTTGAAAAGCCGCATGACCATTGAAGGCTTCATTGTGAGCGAGCACATGGAAGTGTGGCCAGCCGCTTTGGCAGAACTCACTGACTTGGTGGCCACAGGAAAGCTCAACCCACGTGAAACCATTGCGCAGGGTTTGGCAGCAGCGCCTGAAGCCTTCATTGGTCTTTTGAAGGGCCAAAATTTTGGCAAGCAATTGGTCAAATTGATCTAAACCAGAATCACTTTGATAGAAAGTACTGTCATGTCTCAGATCATTCTGCACCACTATCCCACATCACCCTTTGCAGAAAAAGCTCGCTTAATTTTGGGCTACAAAAAATTGGATTGGCACAGCGTCATCATTCCCATGATCATGCCCAAACCCGATCTAACGTCTCTCACGGGCGGTCATCGAAGAACGCCCATTCTGCAAATTGGTGCAGACATTTATTGCGACACCAGCCTGATTGCCGATGTCCTAGAAAAAATTCAACCAGCGCCCAGCCTCTATCCTTCACCCGTCAATGGTGCGTCAAGGATTGTGGCGCAATGGGCAGATTCTGCTGTGTTTCAAGCGGCCATGGCCTATAACTTTCAGCCCTTGGGTGTTGCAGACATTTTTTCGGGTGCGCCTGATGAAGCCGTCAAAGCCTTTGTGGCCGATCGCGCAGCCATGCGAGGCGGCGCACCCAGAATGTCATTGGGGGAGGCCAAGAGCACCTATAAAAGCTATCTCCGTCGTCTCTCCGATATGTTGACTGAGCATCCTTACCT
>CALPYQ020000061.1 GCA_943327965.2 Singulisphaera sp. GP187 | reverse complement strand
GCAAACCCTCTGCACTCGTTTTCAAATTGGCCAACTTTTGCTCGCCTTGCGCTTTGGCCATTTCTGCCGCCTTGTCTTGCGTCAAGTTGCGTTTGACCAAGTCCTTCACTTCCGTTAACGCCAAAGTAGCAGCGGGCTGATGTTTGACAACACGCGCAGACACCAGGGTGTTGGGCGCTACCTCAATGGCTTCTGTGTTGCGTTGTTTTTGCAATGATGCATCGCTAAACAGCGCTTGCAACAATGCGGGGTGACTCAGCAAATTTTTGCTTTGAGGATTCAGCGCTTCTGCATTGCGCGCCACCTTGCTTGCTTTTTGAACTGTGAGCTTTAGTTTTTCAGCAACGGGTTTCAAGCTGTCCGACTGCTCGTAGACAGTGTTTGAAAAAGTTTCTGCCATTTCTGCAAATTTACGCTGCGCTTGTTGCTTTTTCAAGTCCGCTTCAAGCGAAGGCCGCAAGGACTCAAAACTTTGGGCCTTTGGCGCTTTGATGTCCGTCAATTGAATGATGTGATATCCAAATTCCGACTCAACAATGTCGCTGATGTCGGCCTTCTTCAAACTGAATGCGGCATCTTCAAATGCTTTGACCATGGCGCCACGGCCAAAGAAGTCCAAATCGCCACCTTTAACAGCAGAACCAGGATCTTGCGAATTTTTACGTGCCACCTCCGCAAAGCTTGCGGGCTTGGCCTTCACTGCTTTGAGCAATTCTTCTGCTTTGGCGCGAGCTGCTTTCTTTTCAGCTTCAGGTGCATCCTTGGCAGCTGTAATCAGAATGTGACTGGCACGACGCTCTTCTTTGCTGGACAAACGCTGAAGGTTTTGTTCGTAATATGACTTTAAATCTTGCTCATTGAGAACGATGGTTTGGCGCAGGCTTTCGATGTCAAGAATCACATATTCAATGTCGGCTGATTCCGCCGATTGAAATTTGTTTGAATTTTTGTCGTAATAAGCTTGGATGTCAGCCTCACTGACATTGACTTTGCTTAAAAAATCGGCCGCAGGAATATTGACAATTTGCACTTCGCGCCGCTGCATGAACGCATTCATGGCTGTTTGCGTTTGAGAAAATGTGGCGAAGGCCGATGCTTGTACACCCTGAATAACTTGTTGATTGGAAATGTCTGCGCGCATTTGCATTTCAAACATTTCGGGGGTCATGCCTTGCGATGCGACAAGTTGCTTGTAGCGCTCCATATCGAGCTTGCCATCAGGCGAGCGCAATGCTGCGATGGCGGGAATTGACTGCAACTCGCGCGCTAATTTGGTGTCACTGGCGACCAATTGCAATTTCTTTGCAGCAGCAGCAACCACTTGATCGCGAACCAAGCGCTCTAAAGTTGCGTATTTGGCTTCTGGTGTGTCAAACATTTTGACATCGATGTTGGGCATTGAAGAGCGAAGGCGATCGACTTCACGCTTGTGCGCAGCATCCCATTCGCCTTGACTGATTTTGTTGCCATTGACCTTGGCCACTGTGGCACCTTGGTCATTGAAACGGCTGTAGCCCTCAAGACCAAACATCACAAAGGACGGGATGATGAGCAAGAACAACAAGCCCATCATGATCTTGGTGTTGTTACGGACAAAATCAAACATGTGAGAACTCTCAGTAAAGTTAGGCGGTCAAAGTCTTGAAAAAGACAAAAGGCGAACAACTTGTTCGCCTTTGCTTGAGGGGTGGTGGGTGATGACGGGCTCGAACCGCCGACCTACGCCTTGTAAGGGCGCCGCTCTACCAACTGAGCTAATCACCCCCTTAATCAAAGATTAATTCAAGGCGTCTTTCAAGGCCTTACCTGGACGGAACTTAGGCACCTTGGCAGATTTGATCTTGATGGCAGCGCCAGTACGTGGGTTGCGACCTGTACGAGCAGCACGCTTGGTAACAGCGAAAGTACCGAAACCAACCAGAGCGACTGTGCCGCCCTTTTTCAATGTAGTGCGAACGGCGCCAATAGTGGCTTCCAATGCGCGGCCAGCAGCAGCTTTTGAAATGTCTGCTTGTTTAGCAATGTGCTCGATCAATTCTGTCTTGTTCATACAAAGAGCCTTAGAAAAAAATAGAGCACTCGATCATCGAGTACTCAAACGTTGTTAAAAATTTTTTTTGAAGTTGGTTTGAAACTTCTAAGACAACGCATTGTCTCCGCAATGAATTTGTCGACTTCAATTTAACCAGACAAACAGCGTCTGTCAAATGATTTTGCGTCTACAAACCGCAGTGCGGAACGAATTCTAGACGCAAACTGAATGCAGACAAGGTCTTGACTTAAAAAATTTTTAAAATCTGGAAACTAGTCTGCCAAAGTTCTCATAATGCCGCTGCAATTGCTTTGCCAACGTCTTGGGTATTAGCAGAACCCCCAATATCCGCAGTGCGCGGAGCACCACTATGAGGCGCTAATACTTTTTCGATGCCACTCAATACGGCGTCGTGCGCTGGCTTACAACCCAAGAATTCAAGCATCATGGCACCGCACCAAATTTGACCGATGGGGTTGGCAATATTTTGGCCTGCAATGTCGGGGGCAGAGCCATGCACAGGCTCAAACAATGAGGGGTATTTTCTGTCAGGGTTTAAGTTGGCGCTGGGGGCAATTCCAATAGTGCCTGTACAGGCTGGACCTAAATCGGACAGGATATCGCCAAATAAATTACTGGCCACTACTACATCGAAAAAATCTGGACGTTGTACGAAGTGCGCTGTCAAAATATCAATGTGAAATTTGTCGACGTTGATGTTTGGATAGTTTTTGGCCATTTCCACTACGCGTTCATCCCAGTAGGGCATGGTGATGGCAATGCCATTTGACTTCGTAGCGCTTGTCAAATGTTTCTTGGGCCGCGATTGCGCCAACTCGAAAGCAAACTTCAGAACACGGTCAACACCAATGCGAGACATCACCGTTTCTTGCATCACGATTTCGCGCTCAGTGCCCGGAAACATCCGACCCCCAATGCTGGAGTATTCACCCTCGGTGTTTTCACGCACGATGTACATGTCAATTTCACCAGGCTGGCGCGGACTGCCGTCTCGGCGCACCACAGGCGCAATGATGCCTGGCATTAAACGGGCGGGTCGCAAATTGATGTACTGATCAAACTCCCTGCGAAACAAAAGCAAAGAGCCCCAAAGCGAAACATGGTCCGCAATTTTTTCGGGCCAGCCAACGGCGCCAAAGTAAATGGCGTCGTGTCCGCCAATTTGGTCTTTCCAGTTATCGGGCAACATCTGGCCATGCTTTTCAAAGTAGTCCCAGCTCGAAAAATCGAAATGGTCAAACGCCAAATCGAGGTTGAATTTAGAGGCAGCGGCCTCCATCACACGCAAACCTTCGGGCATGACTTCTTTGCCAATGCCATCGCCAGCAATGACTGCAATTCTTTTCTTTGACATGGTCTTGATCTCCTAACTAGGTGTTTTTAATTTGGGCGTACGGACAACCCAGCTGACGCCCCATGCCGTCAGCGCTATACCCAACAAAGTGACAAGGGTGATGGGTTCATCAAACAAAAACCAGGCCAGTATGGCGGTGCATGGTGGAACCAAATACATCAGGCTGGTAACAGATGCCGCTGCGCCCTTTTGAATGAGCAAATACAGCAATGAACTGCCGCCCAAGGTCAATCCCAATACCGACCAAGCCATGGCACCCCAAAGCTCTGCATTCCATTGAATGGCCTCGGTCTCCAAAAATGCCAACGGGCTGGTCACAATGAAGGCGGCTATCAATTGGATGGTATTGGCACTGCGCACATCACAGGGTTTGACAAAGCTTTTTTGATATAAAGTTCCCAGCGTGATTGAAAACAAAGCCATCAACGCAAAGCTTAAATTCACAAGGTTAACGTGATCGAGCGCACTGCCCTGCGTCAACTTGCGCCACACCACCAAGACCAAGCCCAAAAATCCCAAAATCAATCCCATCCACTGACGTTGGCTGATTTTATTTTCTGCACCATTCACGCGAGACGATAACCAGATGGCGGTTAGAACGGGCTGAAACCCAACAATCAGGGCCGACAACCCAGAGCCCATGCCGGCTTTGACGGCAGCCCAAACACCGCCCAAATACCCTGCATGCATCAAGATGCCTGTCATCGCTAAGTGCAAGTATTCCTGGCGCGTTTGGGGCCATTTCACTTTGGCAAAGTAAATCCAAATTGAAAAGCAAAAAATTGAAAGCGCATAACGCATGGCCAAGAAAGAGAAAGGTGGTGCGTGTGGCATGCCATAACGCGCCACAATGAATCCAGTGCTCCAGATCAGGACAAAAACAGCAGGCATGGCGCGAAGCCAAGCGCTGGAGGAGTCAGTGGAATTCATGGATTTGCGATGGAAGCTGCAAACAGAAACGACGCATTCACTTCACACGAGCGCGTATTTCTGGCAATGCTTTTTGCATGTAATAAATCATGGACCAGATGGTCAAAATAGAGGCACCCCAAATGAGCACAGTACCCCACAAGTGGGTATCAATCAGGCCAAACAGCTGCCCGTTGTACAGCAAAAATGGAATGGCCACCATTTGAACCGTGGTTTTGAGTTTGCCCACAAAGTGCACTGCCACACTTTTACTGGCACCAATTTGGGCCATCCACTCGCGAAGCGCCGATATGGCTATTTCGCGGCCAATGATGATGAGCGCCACCAAGACATGCGCTCTGTGCAAATGAACCAAGACCAACAAGGAGGCACACACCAAAAACTTATCTGCAACCGGGTCTAGGAATGCCCCAAAGGATGAGGTTTGATTGAGCTTGCGAGCCAAAAAACCATCAAGCCAATCTGTGATGGCAAACACCACAAACATGGTAGTTGCCCAGAAGTTTTGCGACTCAACGGGCAAATCTGAATAAAACACACCCACAATGAAAGGAATCGCGACAATTCGCGTCCAAGTCATGATGGTGGGAATGGTAAAAAACATGCTGCTTATTGTGGCATGGCTTGACAACATTTGTCTGACACCAAAGCGCTAACCTCTAAATTGATCAGTGAAGGGCCTGGTAAATGATTTCGGCCAACTCTTTGGATATGCCGTCAACAGACATCAAATCTGCCACGCTGGCGTCCTCTACCCCCCTGACACCACCAAATCGCTGCAACAATTTAGCGCGCTTCCTAGGTCCGATGCCCGCTATTTCTTCCAAGCGCCCGCCTCCAACCCTGACCTTCGCTCTTTGCGCCCGCATGCCTGTAATTGCAAATCGGTGCGCTTCGTCACGAACTTGGGCCACCAACATCAAGGCTGCAGAGTCTTTGCCTAAATAGACCTTTTCGCGGCCATCGGCAAACACCAACTCTTCTAAGCCCACCTTTCGGCCTTCACCCTTTTCAACGCCCACAATCAATGCAAGGTCAAGCCCCAATGACTCAAAGACTTCTTTGGCCATAGAGACTTGTCCCTTTCCGCCATCAATCAAAACCACATCGGGCATGCGCACTTTGTGATTGGCCTCACCCGATTGCATGGCCTCGGCCACCTTGCCATAGCGACGCAATAAGACTTGGCGCATGGCCGCGTAATCGTCGCCCGGTGTGATGCCTTCAATTTTGTAGCGACGGTATTCGCTGTTTTGCATTTTGTGATTTTGGAAAACCACACAAGAAGCCTGCGTCGCCTCGCCCGAGGTGTGTGAAATATCAAAGCACTCCATGCGCAAGGCATCAATGTCATCGGGCGCCAAATCAAGCGCTTCAACCAAAGCCCTGGTTCTAGCTTGTTGCGACCCTTCTTCCGCCAACAATCTGGCCAGTTGAATGGCCGCATTTTTTTCTGCCATTTCAAGCCAGGAACGTCTTTGCTCTCTTGGGTTGTGAACCGCAGACACCTTGATGCTGGACTGAGAGGTAATGGCATCAATCACTTTGGCATTGATTTTTTCACTGGTAATGAGAACGGCTGGCACCGGAATACTGAGATAGTGCTGCGCAATAAATGCTTCCAACACTTTGACCTCCAGACTTTGCACCGCAACTTCTGCATCGTCTTCCAATGCCGTTCCGCCAATGGCATGACCATCTTCAACATGCGACGGAAAATAAGGTCGATCCCCCAAATGACGACCACCACGGACCATGGCCAAGTTGACACAGGCTCGTCCACCCTGCACTTTCACGGCCAAAATATCGACGTCTGTTTCGGTCACATTGTCGACAGACTGCTGATGTAACACACGCGATAAGGCGGTCATTTGATTTCGAACTTCAGCAGCCAACTCAAATTCAAGTTGGTCTGAGTGCGCCATCATGCGAGCTTCCATGGCCTTTAAAACAGCTTGCGTTTCCCCTTTGAGGAATGCCTCAGCTTGCGCCACATCTTGGGCATATTGATCGACAGAAACCATGCCAACACATGGCCCCGAACATCGCTTAATTTGGTAAAGCAAACAGGGGCGTGTTCGATTGGCAAAAACAGTGTCTTCGCAGGTTCTGAGTCTGAACACTTTTTGCAAAAGCTGAATGGTTTCTTTGACAGCCCATGCACTGGGGTAAGGCCCAAAGTAACGGTGTTTTTTTTCAACACCACCCCGGTAGTAAGCGATGCGTGAATAGTCGTCAGGTTTGACAGTCTCATTCTCTGCGGCTTTGAGGGGCTTGCTATTTGAGCGAGCCGAGCCAGTACCAGAAACCTTCAGATAAGGATAACTTTTGTCGTCTCTGAACAAAATATTGAACTTGGGGCTCAATGTTTTGATCAAATTATTTTCCAGCAGCAAGGCTTCCGCTTCCGACCTCACCACCGTGGTTTGCATTCGCCTGATTTTGCTGACCATGTGGCCAATGCGCGTGCCACCATGATCTTTTTGGAAATAACTGCTGACACGCTTCTTCAAATTGCGTGCTTTGCCCACATACAAGACCTGATCCTCGGCATCAAAATACCGATACACCCCGGGCAAACTAGGGAGTGCCGCCACTTCGGCTAACAAAGATTCTGGATGAACGCTGGACATGGGCGCTATTGTGTCTCGAAGCGCGCGACAATATCACGCATGCTTTGGGACATTTTTTGCCGTGTCATCGACAACCATGGAGATTTGGGGGTCTGTTGGCGTTTGAGCGTCAATTTGGCCGCCAGGGGACAACGTGTCCGCCTTTGGGTGGACGATGCGTCGGCGCTTGCATGGATGGCGCCCCAGGCCAACCTCAACGCTGAGGGATGGGCTCACCTAAGTTTACCGACGGGGAATGTAGAAGTCAGGCCTTGGCAGGCGCCCTTGGCCAATACCTCTGAGGCGGCCCAAGTATGGGTAGAGGCTTTTGGCTGCGAAATACCCGATCACTTTGTCCATTGGGACCTAAAAAGGCTTGAACAGCACCCCCTTGATCCAATACCTGTTTGGCTCAACTTGGAGTACCTCAGCGCTGAAACTTATGTGGAGCGCAGTCATTGCCTGCCCTCCCCTGTGATGATCGGTCCCATGAAGGGTCGGCGCAAATGGTTTTTTTACCCGGGCTTTACCGAAAAGACGGGCGGCCTGCTTCGAGAAAAATCCCTGGATGAATTAAAGGCTTCGGAATTGGCAGATCCTTCATCCTGCACATCCGCCGCGCCCCTGAAAACCAGTCTTTTTTGCTATGAACCAGCGGCCCTGCCTGAAGCTCTCCAGTTGCTGTCGCTCAATCAAGTTGGGCACGAGTGGCAAGTAGCCCATGGCCGAGGCGCCTTGGCTTTTGAAGAAGCCCTCAAAGCTTTGCCCACTTCAAGCCCCCGTCCTAACTTTCAAAAAAT
>CALPYQ020000060.1 GCA_943327965.2 Singulisphaera sp. GP187 | reverse complement strand
TAAGCCCGCATAGTCGTTAGACACTTCGTGGTCGTCCCATGTGACCAGCCAAGGGCACTGCGCATGCATAGCCTGCAGGCCCTTCTCGCTTTTGTTCAGCGCGTACCGTTCGCGGTAATCGTCAAGGCTACTGACCCAGCCACCTGTGGGTATGCGAACAGCATTGGCCGCGCCCGCATATTCATAAATGTAGTCGCCCAAGAACAAAACCATGTCGAGATTTTCTTGGCACATGTGGTCGTAGGCACTGAAATAGCCATGCTCCCAGCGCTGACATGAGGCATAAGCCACACGCAGTTTTTGCACCATGGCCTCGGGGTGTGGCAATGTGCGCGTTCGGCCGGTTGTGCTTTGCGCATCGCCCCATTGAAACCGGTAGAAATACCATCGATCGCTTTGCAGGCCGTCCAACTCCAAGTGGACTGAATGGGCCAAAGCAGCCAGTGCTACCACTTGACCTGTACGGCGATTGATTTTGAAATTTTCGTCGTCCGCCACTTCCCACTTGACTGACACATCGGCTTCGGCAAATTGCATGTTGCCACTGCTTGAGTCGGGCATGAGACGCGTCCAAAGCACCACGGAATGGTGATTGGGCGCACCACTGGCCACGCCCAATGAAAACGGGTTGTGCTTGAGCGTACCGTGCGCTGAAGTTAAGCCATACCCAACCGGTGACACCACTGCAGCAGCCAACCTCAAAAGCTCACGCCTGGAATAATTTCCTTTTGTAGCTTGCGAATGCAAAAATGAGTTTTGCAAATTTAAACGAGCCACGCTTTGAGTAACGCATTGAATTGTTCTGGCTTAGAACTCATGACCCAGTGACCCGTGTCCAACCCCTCAACACGTGAGCCTGGGTAAGAAGCAATTTTTTCCAGCCAACGCGCTGAATGAAACATAAAGGGTTTGCGCTTGCCATAGATGTAGAGCATGGGCCTTGCAGTTGGCAAAATTTTGAGTGCATTGCACGCCAAGCCAAAGCCTTCTAGGGTGCCCATCCACTTCATGCTGTAAGGCACATTCATGCCCACATGCATCTCATTGACAGGGCTTGGGCACCTTAGCGTTTTGGCCATGTAGCGCGTCATCCAATTGGCCACTGGTTGGCCCAAAGCGCCCAAAATACTGGCAATTTGCCAAGCGATGGCCAGCCAAATTTGATAAATGAATACAGCCCATTTGGCTTTGGCATTCAGAGAGGCATTGAGTGCTCTTGAATTGTGATCCCCCACATCGACCGCCACCATCCGACGAACCCGCTCGGGATGCATGGCCGCATACTCGTAGCCAAATACACAGCCCCAATCGTGCAAGACCAAGGTGATGGGTTGATGTGGGCTGACTTGCTCGACCACCTCATGAATAAAAGCCACCATTTCAAGCAATGACTTGGGAGGCACAGGCGCTTGGGCATCAAAGGCAGGCAAGGTAAACCGAACACATTGGTGCGTGTCGCGAAGGGCTTGAACCGTACCATTCCAAAGTGCCAGCGTATCGGGCCAGCCATGCAACATTACAAGCGTTTCGGGTCCATTGCCTTCAATGTGGACATCAACGCCTTGAATGTTGAGCATGTTTAAACCACTTAAGCCGAAGTTGCGAGTGCCTGCTTCAACCGATCGACACCCTCCAAAATTTTGTCCTCACCCACTGTGGCAAAACTGAACCTCAAGGTACTGTGATCTGGGTTTTGGCAATAGAAAGGCGCGCCGGGCACAAAGGCCACACCCTTGTCGATGGCCTGCTTGGCAAAAGCATTGCCATCATTTACTTTGCCGCCAGCACCGGTCAGGCTGGCCCACACAAACAAACCGCCTTGCGGTTGGACAAAAGAAAGAGCATCACCCAAATCTTGACGAAGCGCATTGCACATGGTTTGTGCCCGCAGCGCATAGACTTTGCGAACTTTGTCCAGGGTGGCAGGCATTCTGCCGGACTTCAAATAATGCGATGCTGTAGCTTGTGCAAATGTGCTGGTGTGCGCATCGCTAAATTGTTTGCACATGACAGCACGGCTAAGAAGCTCGGCGGGCGCAATCATCCAACCCACTCGCAAACCTGGACTTAGGACCTTGGACAAAGATCCACAGTGCACCAACCATTCGCGACTGCCGGGCACCTGTGCACTTAAAGCCAACAAACTAGGCGGTGGGGCATCATGGAAATACAAATCGCCGTAGGGGTCGTCTTCGACCACCAATGTTTGGTATTTGACGGCCAGCTCCAGTAACTTTTTGCGGCGCTCTAAGCTAAGCAAGGCGCCGGTGGGGTTGCCAAATGTGGGAATGACATAAACAAACTTGGGCTTGTGCTCTGCAATGAGCTTTTCAAGTGCTTCGGTATCAACCCCATGGCCATCGACAGGCGCAGAAATAAGTTGTGCACCGTACAGCCTAAAGCACTGAATGGTGGCCAGGAATGTGGGGCCTTCCACAATGACTTTGTCGCCCGGACTGATCATGGTTTTACCAATGAGGTCTAGGGCTTGCTGGCTGCCCGTGGTCACAATCAGTTGGTCTGGCGAGATGTCTTGAACACCCTTCTGCCCCATGAAATGGGCTAGTTGCTCGCGCAAAGGGCCATAGCCTTCCGTTGCGCCGTATTGGAGGGCGGCGCCAGGCTCTTGTGACAATGCCAGTGCTGAAGCTTCGCGGATACCTTCCACATCAAACAAGGCGCTGTCGGGGAATCCACCCGCAAAACTGATGATGCCAGGCTTGCCCAGAAGTTTGAACAACTCCCGAATGGCAGAGGTTTCGACATTGTTCAAACGATCGGCAAATTGCAAGGACATGGTGTATCTTCCACAAAACTCATTAATTTCAGACGACTATTCTGACTTGATTTGATCCGGCCATTTCGCCATTTTGCTGATATTTTCTCTCATGAACGCACACAACATCGAACTCTTTTTTCAGACCCTGAAAGAAGCCAACCCCACCCCCACCACTGAATTGGCATATACCTCGGTGTTTGAACTGCTAACGGCTGTGCTGTTGTCGGCACAGGCCACCGATGTTGGGGTCAACAAAGCCACCCGAAAACTGTTTCCTGTTGCCAATACCCCCAGCGCCATTTTGGCCTTAAGTCAAGATGGTTTAGAACATTACATCAAGACCATCGGCTTGTACCGAAACAAAGCCAGCAATCTCTTAAAAACATGCCAAATTTTGATTGAGCAGCATGACGGTCAAGTACCGCGCTCACGCGAAGCTTTAGAGGCTTTGCCGGGTGTGGGTCGCAAAACAGCCAATGTCGTTTTGAACGTCGCCTATGGCGAACCGACCATGGCAGTCGACACGCACATCTTTAGATTGGGCAATCGCACAGGCTTGGCGCCAGGCAAAAATCCACTTCAAGTGGAACTGAAACTTTTAAAAAGAATTCCAGAAAAGTATCTGGTAGACGCTCACCACTGGCTCATATTGCATGGCCGTTATGTGTGCCAAGCTCGCAAGCCTTTGTGCTCCCAATGTGCTGTGTCGGCTTATTGCAGCTTTAAGCAAAAAACAAGCTAACAAACAATGTGCCAACTATTTGGGCAGCGCCACCCATTGGGTGATATCGCCTTCTTGCCACTCTCGCCATTGCAGCCTGTTTTGAAAAACGGCTGACAAGGCTTGATGGGTGTCGCTTGAATTTGGCAGCCCGTCATGCACCAAGCTGCCCCCAGACATGACCCACAGGCGGTCGGCCTTCAAGGCCAAGTTGAGTTCATGCAGAACACTGACCACCGCTGCACCTTGTTCGGTTAGGCAACGCACCCACTCCAACCAATCGGCCTGATGCGGCACATCAACACCTGCCAAAGGTTCGTCCATGAGGTACACCTCAGCCTGAACGGCCAAAGCTCTTGCCAACAAAACACGTTGACGCTCGCCCCCCGAGAGTTGTCCTAGGCTGCGATCACGCCAATCCCAAGCCTGCACAGTTTTAAGCGCCACCTCCACCACAGCGCGGTCTTGTGCACTGGCCGATGCCAACCAAGCCTGGTGGGGCAGGCGGCCCAACATGGCAACGTCGTAGACTGTCAGGTCGTCTTGGCCTGCTTCTGCTTGACCTAACCAAGCCAGTTTTTGTGCACGCTCTCGGCGCTGCCAAGCGGTCCAAGGCTTGCCTAGCAATTCAACGTATCCCGCTGCTGGTGTCAAGCCTGCCAAGGCTTTGAGCAAGCTTGATTTGCCAGCACCATTGGGTCCGACCAACGCAACCCATTCGCCTGAATGCAATTCAAGCGACACTTGATTGACCGCTTTGAAATCTTCATGCTGGACAGACACCTTGTTGGCTTTTAAAGCAATTTTGTGAGGCGCACTCATGATCGACCTCCCATGTGCTTCACAGACTTATCCGTCATGCCGCGCATGAGGAACAACATGTAGCCGCCCCCCAAAATGGCCGTCAAAACACCCACCGGCAATTCGGTAGGCGCCATCAGACTGCGCGCCATCAAATCAGCACCACCCAACAAAACGGCCCCCATTAGGCAAGACAAGCTCAAGGTTTTGCCATGAACCGCCTTGACTCTGGCACGGACCAAATGCGGGGCTGCCAAACCCACAAACGCAATCAAACCGGTTTGGGCTACTGCTGCCGCTGTGCACAAAGCCAAGACCGCCAGCATGAGCCAACGCAACGACTTCACAGGCAAACCCAAACTAAGGGCGGTGGACTCACCCAGGGCCAAACCATCCAGCATAGGACTGGCTGCAACAGATACCAACCACGACACAAGCAGCACAAACAACATCAGGCCACATGCAGACCAACTGACATAGGCGGTAGAGCCCAACATGAATGATTGCACCGATCCTTGAATTTGGGGAAACATGATTAAGAGCAAAGAAGCCATGGCGCCAAACACCACCCCCACCACCACACCGGCCAACAACAAACGAAGTGTGTGTTGCACCCCCCAAGATAAAACCAAGGACAAAGCCACCGCCAACCAGGCACCCATAAAGGCCATGCCGGTAATGCCTATGCGCATGAACCAAGGCGACATGTTCAATTGACTCAGCAACACCATGCCAATGGCCACCCCCAAACTGGCACCAGAAGCACTGCCCAATAAATAGGGATCGGCCAAGGGGTTTCTAAACAAGCCTTGCGCCAATGCGCCAGCCAATCCCAACAAAGCACCCGCCAAGCACGCGCCCAGGGTTCTGGGCAAACGGATATCCGCAATCAGGCTGGCATCGGCTTGGACCTGAGCCCAGGCAAAGCCATCACTGCCCACCAAGGCGCCCAAACACACCAGCACCAAAAGCAGCAAAGACAACTGCAGCGCCAGTAGTCCCGCCGAATCAACTTTGCGCGCGTTCATTCAGGAAAAATCCTCTTCAAGCAAGCCACCATCAAGTCTGCCGCTTCAGGAATGCGAGGACCCGATCGGACAATGATGTCCGATTGTTCAGGTGTGAAAGCGCAAATTTTTTGCTGCGAAATGGCTTCAATTCTTTGCCAACCAGGTCGACTTTTGAGATCGGTCGCGGTACGTTCGCCCATGAAAATAATTTGCGGATTGGCCTTCACCACAAACTCTGGATTGACCTGCGGAAAAGCACCCATGGCGGGCGTCACCACATTCACCAAGCCCAAGCGTTTAAGTGTTTCGCCAATGTAGGAAGCTTCCCCAGCCGCAAAATAACCACTGCCCGCTTCAAAGTAAATGCGCATGCCTTTGGCTTTATCGGGCACACGCAGAGCGGCTACGTCCAATTTTTGTTGAATGTTTTGCCATACAAACTGCGCGCGCTCCTGATGTTGTGGCAAGTGCAATGCGCCTGCTATCAGGTGAATCACCCGCCGCATATCCTCTTGATTTTGCGGCTCAAGCGCAACCACCTTGATGCCCATGGACTCCAAGCGTTGGGTGACGCGCGATGAGCGGGCCAGTAAAACCAAGTCGGGTTTAAGTTTGACCAAGGCTTCAAGTTGTGTGTCGTCAATGCCGCCCAATTTGGGCAAGGACTTCACGCGCTCGGGCCAATTGCTATACCGGTCGACACCCACCAAGCGCTCGCAAGCTTGAAGCTCACAAACAATTTCACCCAGCGATGGCAACAAGGTCACAATGCGGCGTGGCGCTTTGTCAATCACAACCACGCGGCCTCGATCATCCGTCAAACTGAAAGGTTCCAAAACCTTGGCAGTCGAGGCGTTTTGTGCTGTCGACATCAAGGGCCACAGACTGGCACTGAGGGCCATACTTGCCGCCATCAACTTCAACCTTTGACGCAAAACGAGGCGCATTGTTATTGACCTTAGCGCACAGGCGCCCAACGCACACCGACAAACAAACCACGCTTGGGCATGTTGTAGCCATAAATACTTTGGTAGTTTTGGTTGGTGGCGTTTTCAATCCGCAAATTCAAACGCAGCTCGGGGGTGAGTGCGCGACTGGCTGTCAGGTCCAGCAAGGTGAAAGCCGCCAACGTATTTGAGTCATCACCTCGTGCACCGGTGTAGCGCATTTGAAGACCTGTGTCCCAATAACCCAAGCTTTGAGTGATGCCAGCTTGTACCAGTGTTTTGGCACGACGGGACAATGCTTGGTGCGTCACTTCATTTTTAGGGTCCTGTGATGTCATGCTCAAGCGCCATTGTTTGACACCCCAAGCCGGCATGTGCCACTGGCCAGACAGCGCCAATTCAACACCTTGATTTTTAGCCTTGGCAATATTGGTGCGGGTCCAAAATTCATCGTTGTCAATCAAATCGGTGTAACGATTTTCAAAGGCCGTCAGGCGTGCATTCCATGCGGCTTGAATATATTGAAGACCCACTTCTTTTGACTTGGCTTTTTCTGGCCTCAGTAAAGGATTGCCACCCCAGGGGTAATACAAATCGTTGAATGTAGGCGCCATGAAACCTGTGGAAGCACTGGCTTTAAATCGCAACGCAGGTGTTAGAAAATAGGCGTACCCCGCATACCAAGTGCCAGCCTCACCAAAATCAGAATAGTGGTCGTTGCGCAAATTGATTTGCCACTGCTGATTCTCTTGTTTGCCTTGATAACCCAAGCGCCAAGAATCCAAAGAACGCGCCGTTGGGTTGTACTCGGTGTCACTGGCAATTTTTTGTCGTGTGCTCTCATAACCTGAAGTGAGTGAATGTTGGGGCCATAGCGTCCACACTGCACCCACAGAGCTTGTCTTGGATTGCGAATTGACGAAATAAGGATAGGCCGTCACAGCCGCGTTCAGCTTGTCTTCTTGTTGCCCTAATGAAAACTCCCATTGCAGCGAGGGTGAGGCTTTGTAGCTTGCATTCAGCAAGGCGTTGCGCAACACGCTTTTTGATTCATCGGCCTGATTGGCGGGACCCCATTGGCTGTCGTATTCAACCGTGGCACGGGTTTCACGCAGCATCAAGCCAACTCGACCCGCTTCAAATACTTGCGAAAAATTAACAGCATTGGATTGCCGGGAGTAACCATCTCGATCAGGATTGGTGTCAGGCCGTTGCACAGAATTGATGGCATTGAAACCTTGGGTTTGTACTTTTTCAGCAGAAGCGTTCACCCCAAAACCAGAGGCCCATGTTTGCCCTGCACTCACTTGCGCGCTTCTGAAATTGTTACCGCCCAATTGTCCTGTGGCTTCCAGCCAAGGACCTTTGGCTGTGCTGGCTGCATTTTGACGCGTAAAGATTTGCACGACACCACCTAATGCTGCGCTTCCGTACAAACTGGACACATTGCCCGGAACCACTTCAATTCGCTCAATGCCGCTCAATGGGATATG
>CALPYQ020000059.1 GCA_943327965.2 Singulisphaera sp. GP187 | reverse complement strand
TTGAGCGCCTCATTGCATTGCGAAGCAGCAAAGTACTGCCCGAAAATGCCCTAGAACAAGCCATCGAATCCACCCGTCAAGGATTTCCATCTGACGAAGTCATCCACGAAATCAGCAAAATAGGCGCAGTCGGCGCAGTGTTTTCTGCTGGGCTTCAAACTTTGGCAAGCAACCCCTCCGCAAGCCATCAAGACGTCAAAGAAAGCATGGAAATGGAAGGCCGCATGGCGGCACAAAACTTGGAACGCTACCTGACGTCCTTGGCAACTTTGGCGTCGGCGGCCCCCTTGCTTGGTTTGTTGGGAACCGTCATCGGCATGATTGAAATTTTTGGCATTCAAACGCCTGGTCAGCAACAACCCGTTGAATTGGCACATGGCATTTCAATAGCGCTTTACAACACAGCGTTGGGTTTAATTGTGGCCATTCCATGCCTGATGGCATGGCGATTTTTCAAGGCCAAGGTTGACCGATTGGTGTTACAAATGGAATGGGCAGCTGAACGCTTTGCCAGGCACTTGGCCGCTATGCGCGATTAAGCTTCACTTGGCATTCAATGAAGAGAGTTTCATTTGAAATTTAAAAAAAATGTTCCGCTAGAACCTGATATCAATTTGATTCCCTTCATTGATGTCTTGTTGGTTGTTCTCATTTTTTTGATGCTGACCACCACTTGGTCAAAATTCAATGAAATGAATTTAAGCTTGCCATCGGCCCAAAACAATCAAACATCGTCAAGCAACGCCCCATGGGTAGTAGGCGTCAGCGCACAAGGTGCTTATGCAATCAATGGCAATCCAGTTGAGGGTCGACAAATACAAGACCTCCAAAAAGCTTTATCAGGATTGGAGAAAACAGATGGCAGCTTGTTGATCAAGGCGGATGCATCGGCCAGTCACCAAGCCGTGGTCAATGTTTTGGAAGCAGCCCGATTGAATGGCATTTCAAAAATTGCATTTGCAACCCAGCAAGCTAGCAAACCGCCCATTAGCAAACCATAGCGCACAATGTCTTGGCAACAAAAGCTCCCTCAATATTGGCAATCGACGCATTGGGTCACGTTGCTGCTGTGGCCTGTCGAAATTGCGTACCGTATCGTCTTATTTTTTAGAAATCAGTTTTACGCTTGGGGAATCTTCAAGCGTCACAGGATAAAGGCGTCGGTCATTGTGGTGGGCAATGTGGTGGCTGGCGGTGGCGGCAAAACACCGCTGACCATTGCCATCATTCAAAGGCTGACAAAACAGGGTTTCAAAGTAGGTGTCGTGACAAGAGGCTATGGCCGTCGTCATACTCAAATGCATTTGGTCACTGACCAAAGCTCACCCACAGATTCAGGCGACGAGCCGCTTCTGATTCACCGCCAATGCGGAGTCCCTGTGGTGGTCAGTCGCAACAAAGTTGAAGCTGCCCAGCACCTCCTTCGTCAATTTCCAGAAACCCAAATCATCGTTTGCGACGATGGACTGCAACATTTGGCATTGGCAAGAGATTTGGAAGTTTGTGTCATGGACTCTGAGGGCATCGGCAATGGCCATTTACTTCCTGCTGGTCCGCTCCGGGAGCCGTGGCCTCGCCCTGTTCACTTGCTTCTCCATACCCACAAGCGAACCCTCCCTGAAGGTTTTGAATCGGTTCGCAAACTAAGCCCATTTGCAATTGACCGAACGGGACAACAGATCAGCTTGTCGGAATTGAGCTCAAGTCCCATTGAGGTGGTTTCTGGCATCGCCAAACCACAAGCTTTTGTCAACATGCTGATCGACATTGGCCTGCAAATTCAAGCGCAAACGGCACTGCCCGACCATGATGATTTTTCAAGTTGGCAAGCCACATGCCCAGAATGCAAACTGTTGTGCACAGAAAAAGATGCCGTCAAACTTTGGTTGACACACCCTGACGCCCTTGCCGTCCCACTGATTTTTCAGCCTGAAGAAGCGTTTTGGCAACAGTTTGATGCACTGGTTAAAGCCACTCCCCGTTATCATTGAGCCATGGACACCAAATTACTTGAACTGCTAGTTTGCCCTGTTACCAAAGGGCCCCTTGACCTACAAAGAATTGCGCAAGAATTGTGGTCGAGAAGCGCTCGCCTCGCCTTCCCCATTCGAAATGGCATCCCTATATTGCTAGAGAACGAAGCTCGCACACTCTCAGATGAAGAGTTGGAAAGCCTCAAACCTCGCACGCCTTTGGTTTAATTGGCATGTCACACAAATTTACAGTCATTGTGCCTGCTAGGCTTGCTTCAACTCGACTTCCAAACAAACCCTTGGCAGACATCCATGGATTGCCCATGGTGGTCAGAGTGGCCCAAAGAGCCGCTTTGTCTGAAGCTTCACAAGTGGTTGTAGCTGCCGACAGTCCTGAAATTGTGAAAGCCTGTGAAGACCATGGCGTTCGTGCGCTGCTGACCCAAAGCCATCACCCGAGTGGTAGCGATCGCTTGGCTGAAGCCAGCCAATTGTTGGGATTAGCGCCGCAAGACATGGTGGTCAATGTTCAAGGGGATGAGCCGCTCATTGACCCTCAACTCATCAATGATGTGGCTGCTTTGCTTGCACAACACCCCCATGCCAGCATGAGTACAGCCGCGCATCCAATCCACGACCTTGCTGAATTTACCAATCCCAATGTGGTGAAGGTTGTGATCGACCAAACCCAATTGGCCATGTACTTCAGCCGCGCCCCCATTCCATGGTGGCGAGATGGATTCACCCATGGCGTCAATTCTCTCCCTCAACCAGCGGCACTGAGACACATCGGAATTTATGGTTACCGTGTTGGCTTTTTACAAAGTTTCCCCAATTTGCCACCAGCCCCCGTTGAGCAAGGCGAAGCGCTCGAGCAATTAAGAGCGCTATGGCATGGCTACAAAATTGCGGTTCACGTCACGGACAAAGCACCCGGACCCGGTGTTGACACCCCAGAGGACTTGGCCAGAGTCCAAGCGCTTTTCTCTGCATAACTTGCTTTGAAGCCTGGCGTCAGGAAAAATTAGGCTACCCGTGCTATTCTCACAACAGAGCCATGCAGGCTGTGGCGAAAGATTAACAACAATTCGGAAAATCCATGAGACTCATTCTTTTAGGTGCACCAGGCGCTGGCAAAGGTACTCAAGCTTCATTCATTTGCAGCAAATACAACATTCCCCAAATTTCAACAGGTGACATGCTGCGTGCGGCTGTTAAGGCTGGTACGCCCTTGGGCCTGGAAGCGAAAGCTGTCATGGAATCGGGTGGTTTGGTCAGCGACGATCTCATTATCAATTTGGTCAAAGAACGCATTACGCAAGCTGATTGCGCCAATGGCTTCTTGTTTGATGGCTTCCCACGCACCATTCCTCAAGCGGACGCCATGAAGGCGGCCGGCGTGAAGTTAGATTACGTGCTTGAAATTGATGTTCCTTTTGAAGCCATCATTGAACGGATGAGCGGTCGTCGCTCGCATCCCGCTTCAGGCCGCACATACCATGTCAAATTTAATCCGCCCAAAGCGGAAGGCAAAGATGATGTCACTGGCGAGCCATTGGTTCAGCGTGAAGATGACAAAGAAGAGACCGTTAAAAAGCGTTTGGATGTTTACAGTCAGCAAACACGCCCCCTCGTGGCGTACTACTCTGAATGGTCTAAGCGTGAACCTCAGGAGGCACCACAATACCGCGCCATCAGTGGTATGGGCTCGGTAGAGGACATTACCCAACGTGCCATGCAAGCACTTGGCGGCTAATTCCGCCCAGTAATGCCTGCTTGTTAATCGGAAGCGCTCAATTTAAGTGGCTTTGCGTCTTGGACAGCATGTCCAAGATCAAAGCCACTCTTGCTTTTGCAGGGTTGAGTTCCCCTGAAGTTGGAAAAGCATGATTGGCTGTTTGCACTACAGGACCCTGATGACAGCGACTGGCAAGGCAAACTTTAACCCCCCTTGATTGAGCTGACATCAAAGCGTCTTTCAGGGGCTGACTAACTGAAGCATTACCAGTTCCGGCCACGACCAAACCTTTCACGCCGGCATCGACCAGTACTTGGATATTCCTGCCAGTTGATTGCACGTGGTTCATGATAATTTCAACCCATGGCCATTCTTCAGGCACTGGCAATTCTTGAATATTAAAACCATCCAAACGGCTCATTTCAACGGCTCTTTCAAATGAGTCAGTTTGCCAATGAATATGGTCATCATGAACAAGGGCAGCAGGTCCACGCTCACCAGAGTCAAACGCATTGATTCGGGTTGGATGAACCTTTTGAACATGCAAACTATTGTGAATTTCGCTAGCAGCGACTAACCACACGCCTCTACCAGACATCTGCGCTGCAGCATTCAATGCATCCCGCATGTTTTGCGGGCCATCCGCATCTTTAAAGTTGGCGGGACGCATGGCACAAGTCAAAATAATTGGTTTGTTTCTCTGAACAACTTGAGACAAGAAATAGGCAGTTTCTTCCAAAGTATCTGTGCCATGGGTAATGACAACCGAATGCACGTCAGGCTGGCTTAACCAATGCTCACATCGAAGCGCCAATGTTTGCCAGATGGAAAAGTTCATGTCCTTGCTGTCAATTTGGCATACCTGTTCCGTTTGAATTTGGAAGCCTTCTAAATGACTTGGAAGTGATTGCGAAGGGCCTGCAACTGCTTGCAGCAAATCTTGGATGCTTCTTTGAGCTGCTTGGTACGCAAACCCCTCATTTTCAGAATTTGACTCTCCGGCAATGGTTCCACCTGTGCCCAAAACAACAATTTTTTGAATTTTTGCTTGCATTTCTAAAAAGACTGGTTAAAAATACAGTTACTGGATAAGAAAACAGTGACCAGCAAACTCAGACATCCTAAGGACTGAAAAATGATGGACCATCCCAAGCTCACGGCACGCCAACAACAAATTTTGGAACTCATCCAAAAAACCATCGCCGATACCGGCGCGCCTCCTACAAGGGCAGAAATTGCCAATGTACTGGGTTTTAAATCTGCCAACGCAGCAGAAGAACACCTTCAAGCTTTGGCCCGAAAAGGCGCCATCGATTTGGTCAGCGGCACCTCCCGGGGTATTCGGCTAAAGGGTTCATCACGCGATGCCATGCGCAACTCTACCGACTTGTTCAGCATGCCATTGCCAGGTTTTGCCCAATTGGCCTTACCGCTCATTGGCCGCGTTGCTGCAGGTTCCCCTATTTTGGCGCAAGAACACGTCGACCGAACCTACCACGTCGAAAGCCATTTGTTCCAAGAACAACCCGACTATCTGCTTCGTGTCAGAGGTATGTCAATGCGCGATGCTGGCATCATGGATGGCGATTTATTGGCCGTCAAGGCCACCAAAGATGTCAGAAATGGGCAAATTGTGGTGGCCCGATTAGGTGAAGAAGTAACTGTTAAGCGCCTGCGCCGGCATTCAGACCGCATCGAGTTACTTCCCGAAAATCCAGACTATCCCATTATTTTGGTCAATCCCGGCGAGCCCTTCGATATCGAAGGTTTGGCCGTCGGTCTCATCCGAAACACCCTCTTGATGTAATTAACCTCATTCCAAAGGATCACCATGTCTATCGCTCTCTTCGGTATTTCTAGCATTTACAACGGCATTCAGAAGTTCATGAATGCCTCTGCCAATTTGAAGCAAATCAATGCCCAAACAAGCAATCAAGTTCAATTGGCCCAAATGCCAAAGCAACGGGCCCTGCGTGTGGTCAGAATTGCCGAGTTTGGCGATACATCCCACACAGCTGGACGAATGGTCATCTCTGGCCGCATGGCCGATGTCTGCGCTGAACTCGACCGTTTGGTAGCCCTTGAGGCTAAAAACAAGGCGTCCGTCACGCACTGAGCATTGCAAGTCAAGGCACAATAGTGCCTATGAATATTGTGATCCTTGACGACTACCAAGATGTCGTCCGAAAACTCGAATGCGCGTCCAAGTTAGATGCCTACAGTGCCAAGGTCTACACCAATACGGTCAAGGGACTAGGGCAATTGTCGGTGCGACTCAAAGATGCCGATATTTTGGTGCTCATCCGCGAGCGAACTCACCTTAATCGGCAGCTGTTGGAAAAACTGCCACGCTTGAAACTCATTTCTCAAACAGGCAGCGTAGGAACACACATCGACCTAGAAGCTTGCTCAGAGCGTGGTATTGCAGTTGCTCAGGGTACCGGTTCACCGTTTGCCCCAGCCGAACTTACTTGGGCTTTGGTGATGGCTGCAGCCCGAAGACTTCCACAATATATCGGCAATCTCAAGCACGGAGCTTGGCAACAATCAGGCCTTAAGTCGGCTTCCATGCCCAGTAATTTTGGCTTAGGCACGGTTCTTAGAGGCAGGACCTTTGGCATCTGGGGCTATGGAAAAATAGGCCAGATAGTGGCTGGTTATGCCAAAGCCTTTGGCATGCAAGTGGTGGTTTGGGGCAGCGAAGCTTCAAGAGAAAAAGCCGCCAAAGATGGCTACATTCCCGCATCCACCCGAGATGCCTTGTTTGAACAAAGCGATGTCTTGTCATTGCACTTGCGTTTAAACGAAGCAACCCGCAACATTGTCAGACTAGAAGATTTATCGCGCATGAAAACCAGCGCCATGATTGTCAACACATCACGCGCTGAACTCATTGAACCCGATGCCTTGATCAGCGCTTTAAATCGTGGACGTCCAGGGCTTGCGGCCATCGATGTTTTTGAACATGAGCCCATCCTCCAAGGGCACGCTTTGTTGCGACTAGAAAATTGCATTTGCACGCCTCACATCGGCTATGTCGAAAAAGACAACTACGAGATGTATTTTGGCGCTGCCTTCGACAACGTGGTTAATTTCATCAAAGGTACGCCAACCAACATCGTCAACCCTGGTGCACTGCAAGTCAGACGCTAATGTCATTGCGTTTTGTTGTTAACTTCAAACAGACGTCATTACCCTTTTCAGACAGATATTTTTATTTATGAAACCCGTCTTCAATCAAATCGCAGTCATTGGCGCAGGCGCCATGGGACGCGGCATCGCCCAAATTGCAGCCCAAGCTGGCAGCCAAGTTTGGCTCTATGACACTCAGGCAGAAGCCACTCAAAAAGCAAAAGATGCAGTTTTCCAAATGTGGGACAACTTGGCCCTCAAGGGAAGGCTCGATTCAGAAACCGTTGCGCGATACAAAAGTCAACTGCACACGGCAGCTTCCTTGCAAGACTTGAAAACTTGCGAGATGGTGGTAGAAGCCATTGTTGAACGTTTAGACATCAAGAGAAATCTATTTGTTGAGTTGGAAAGTATTCTTTCAGAATCCGCCATTTTGGTGACCAACACCTCTTCACTTTCAGTGACCGCCATTGGGGCTGCATTGAAGCGCCCTGCTCTTTTTGCCGGCTATCACTTTTTCAACCCAGTGCCACTCATGAAAGTGGTTGAAGTCATTGCTGGACTCAAAACTGACCCTGAAGTCTGTGATCGTCTTACCCAATTTGCCAAACAAATGGGGCATACGCCCGTGCAGGCCAATGACACCCCAGGCTTTATCGTTAACCATGCAGGCCGCGGGTACGGCACTGAGGCGCTGCGCATCGTGTCTGAAGGCATTGCAGATTTCGCCACCATCGATCGCATTTTGAAAGACCAAGTCGGTTTCAAGCTTGGTCCTTTTGAATTGTTTGATTTGACAGCGTTGGATGTTTCACATCCTGTCATGGAATCAATTTACAACCAGTACTACCAAGAGCCGCGCTACCGTCCCAGCACCATCACGGCGCAACGCTTGGCGGGTGGTGTTGTTGGCAAAAAAGTCGG
>CALPYQ020000058.1 GCA_943327965.2 Singulisphaera sp. GP187 | reverse complement strand
GCAACTTTTGTAACTTGATCACTGTCTGAAACAGATTGAGCAGTCGCAGAGGCATCCACAGGCGAATTGCTTGTCATCCAATCGTCAATGGTCAGCAGTCGTTTGCCCTGACGCTCCACACTGGGTCGGCAGCTGAGCAAGGCCTTGGTGTAAGGGTCTTGTGGATTGGTAAACAAGGTGCGCACCGGCCCTGCTTCTCGAACCGTACCCTTGCGCATGACAACAGCATGATCGGCCACTTCGCTGACCAAACCCAAATCGTGGGTGATGAACAACATGGCCATGCGTCTGCGTTCGCGCAACTCTGCCAGCAACAACATAATTTGACGTTGTACTGTGACATCCAATGCGGTGGTAGGTTCGTCGGCAATTAAAAGTTCGGGCTCACAAGCCAAGGCCATGGCAATCATGACGCGTTGCTGCTGGCCACCGGACAATTCGTGCGGATAAGCATTGACCCTGCGATGGGGTTCAGGAATGCCAACCTCCGCCAACAAATCACAGGCCCGGGTCATGGCTTCTTTGTTGCTGACATGCTTGTGAATGCGGAGCATTTCAGCCAATTGGTAGCCGACTGTGTAAACCGGATTCAAGGACGTCATAGGGTCCTGGAAAATCATGGCAATGCGTGAGCCGCGAATGAGTTGCCAATCGGCCCGTGACAAGTTCAACATAGAACGGTTGTCGTACTCAATTTTGGAATGCACAGCCACTTTGGCATTCTGGGGGGGTAACAATCCCATGATGGCCAAGGCACTGACAGACTTGCCACTGCCCGACTCGCCCACCAAGGCGACGGTCCGTTCACGTGGAATGACAAAAGACACTTCTTCAACCGCACGAACAGGTGCTTTGGATGCACTGATGAAGTCGACAGTGAGGTTTTTAACTTCCAACAAATTGTCAGAAATTTGCGTCAAAGGTGGAGGTGTTCTGCGCGTTGCCATAAGTTCAATTGATCAATTTGGTTTTGGTTATGTGTGTCTTCAGTGAATCACTTTGGGATCCAAAGCGTCACGCAATGAATCGGTCAGCAAAGACAACGCGGTCACAAAAATAGACATGGCCACAGTGGCAGACAACAGTTGCCACCACTTGCCCACCAGCAAATCATTTTGTGCTTCGGTCAGCATGGTGCCCCATGACACACCATCGACTGGCACGCCAAAGCCCAAGAATGAAAGAATCACTTCTGCTTTGATACAAGACACTGTTAGCAATGAAAATTGGACCAAAATAACGTGACTGACGTTAGGCAGAATGTGCACAAACATGCGCCTGTTGTTGGAGGCGCCAATGGCATCGGCAGCCCTGACGTATTCACGGTTGCGGTGCTTTAAATATTCGCCACGCATTAAGCGGTATGTGCCCGTCCATCCCGTGGTGCCCAAAATTAAAACAACCGCCATGGTGCCCTTGGTATTGAGCACAGCGGCAATGGCCAAAATTAGCAAAATACCTGGAATAGAGTGAAAGACGTTGTAGAGCCAATTGCTTAAATCATCGACCACGCCACCATACCAACCCGACACAGCCCCCAAGGCTGCGCCCAAGACTGTGGCCATGAGTGCCGCAGCCAAGCCCACCAAGATACTGGTTTCGGCGCCCTTAATGGTTTTGGCCAAAACATCGCGCCCCCATTTGTCAGCGCCCATGGGCAAATGCGTGGCCAACGCATTGACTTTTTCGCCAGCAGGCTTAACCGCTTTTTGTGCCAGTTCCCATTGCGCTGCAATGGGATCGACCACATCGGATGGGGAGGGTTCATACAAGACCACGGGCTGCACATCAGCTGCTCCATCAGCGCCCTGCATGTCTTGTTTGGCCCACGAAGGCGGCGCATTGCTAACAGCCACTTCCTTTTCCCAGTCGGAGGCCAAAGAACCCACCAGGGTGGTTAGGACCAATGCCAAACTTAAGATGACCGTCACAGCGCTCCAAACGCCAACACGGTCTGATTTGAAACGTCGCCAAGCAAGCGCCCACGCCCCTTCACTGACGACTGGGGCTGTTTGAATTGTTGTGCTACTCATTGTTGAATCTTTGAAAAATGGTGATGCTTTTGCACAGACTGCTTAACGCAATTGCACGCGAGGGTCAGTGAGGCGATACAGCACATCACCAATCAAATTGAAAATCATGGTGGCAATCGCTACATAAATGGTGACCGCTTTAATCACCGGAAAATCACTGCGCTCTACGGCCAAAATAATTTCACGACCCACACCTGGAATGCCAAAGAAACGCTCTAGCAAGAAGGCTCCCAAAAGCAATGTTGGGATGTGCGAAATTACAAATGTAATGACGGGAATGAGTGCGTTGCGCAGCACATGGATGAACATCACACGGGGTTCCGACAAGCCTTTGGCTCTGGCGGTTCGCACATAGTCTTGATCGACTTCGTCCAGCACAAAGCTACGGAACAATCGGGTGTTCGGTGCAATGCTGACGACCAATCCCAGCAAAATAGGCAGCGGTGCATAGGTGGTGAGGTTCTTCCAGAAATCATCGCTCCAACCCTGAACAGGGAACCAACCCAAGCGGTAAGCCAAAACGTTTTGACCCACAATGATGAAGACCAAAATACTGACAGACATCAGACCTGTGAACACCACCATGGTGCCGCGGTCAATGGACGATCCACGCACCCAAGCCAAGCCCACAGCCAGGACCAAGGCAATCAGGGTTTCAATGATCAACAGGGGCACCATCAGCGTTAGGGACGCTGGCAAGCGGGTGGCAAAAATGCTGGCCACCGATTCGCCAGTGGTCCAACTGTTGCCAAAGTCAAAGGTGGCAACCTGTTTGACAAAAATCCAAAGTTGAACAATCAGCGGTTGATCTAAACCCAACTCGGCTCGAATGCTGTCGATTTGCTCTTGGTTAGAAAAAAGCCCTGCCAACACATACGCAGGGTCGCCACCAATCCAGTTGAACAAGAAAAACACCAACAAAATCACACCGGCCAGGGTGGGAATCATTTGCCACAAACGGCGAAGAACATAAGCACTCATGGTCTGGTCCTCGCCTTAAGGTTTCTGAATATCATAGTAAATCCAATCCCCCAATAGGAGGGGATGCTTGCGATAGCCTTCTACATGTTGGTGGCTAAGGCGGGTTGCAATGCTGGTTGAGCTCAGGCCCAAAACACCGTTAACTTCCATCAGGCGGTACATGTTGTGCAAAACACGCACCCTTTCTGGGCCGTCTGGCAAACGTTTGAGTTGATCAAAGTAAGCGTCGTATTCAGGGCTTTCAAAACAGGCGTAATTGTTTTGACCAATGGTTTTTGAATACAGCAACTTCATCACAAATTCTGCTTCAGCTGAGCGCGTCCATCCCAATGACCACGAAGGAATGGCGCATTGCTTACCCTGCTTCAACATTTCAGGAAATTTGTCTTTCTTCACCTTCAGGCGAATGCCCAAGCGGTCCATGGATTTTTTCCACAACTCATCACGCTCGCGGTCAATGGAGGATGTGGATGAATACATGGTGAAGACCAAAGGCTTGCCATCGGGATGCGTGCGATAGCCTTTAGCGTCTTTTTTGTAGCCAAATTGATCCAGCAAGGCATTGGCAGACAGCGGACTGAACTTCACAATACTTTTGTAGTTGGGGTCATGACCCGCAATGACAGGCGAAACCATTTGCTGGGCTTTGACGGCCTGGCCTTTGCGAATGACTCGGATTTCTTCGTCCACGTCATAGCCCATGATGATGGCACGGCGCAAGGCAATCTTTTCGGGCGTGTAGCCGCCAATGATGGGGTCTTTTAAGTTGAAGAATTGATAACGAATGTCGGGCTCGACACTGCGGTACATGTTGACACCTTGTGAGACCCAGGTTTGCAACAGATCGTTTTTGGGTGTGAGGGCTTTTTCAATGAACGAAGGCGGCACGGCCACCACGTCAATTTCTTTGCCACTGAAGGCCAGCCACATCGATTGGGGTTCTTCAATGATGCTGACTTCGACACGGCCAATTTGCGGCATCTTGCGGCCCTTCATTTGATTGGCTATGCGCTGCTCCACCAGATTGTTTGCGGGCGGTTCAAAGTTCCAAACAAAACCTGCGTACTCGGGGTTGGCTTTCAAAATAATTTTGGAACCACGCACCCACTTTTCAAGCATGTAAGGCCCTGTTCCAACCGGGTTGCCCATGACGCCCTCGAAGCCATATTTCTCAACCACCTCACGTGCCATGCCCGCAGCGTACGGATTGATCAGCAAGCTTAAAAAATTCCGGTCGGGTTGTTTCAGTTGAATGACCAATGTGTAACGGTCAGTGGCGTAAACACCTGGGTGTTTTTGGTCGTAATCAAACTTGCCACTGGCAACGGCTTGTTTGCGAGACTCTGCAAAGCCAAAAATTTTGTCATCCAAGTCAGAGACTTGCGGACTGCGATTTTTGGGGTCGGCATGACGAAGAAACACATACACAAAATCGTATGCTGTCAGTTCTCTGCGAACGCCCTTGAAAGCTTCGTCAGGCGTGAAATACAAACCCTTTTTGATTTTGAAGGTGTAGGTTTTTTCATCCTTCGAAATCTCTGGCATGGCTTCAGCAGCATCCGGTACCAACTTGGTCGGCATGGCCATCCAGTCGTAGGTCACCAGCGGTTGAAAAATAGCCGCCGTGATGGTGTTGGAGTACAAGTCATTGACGCGGACTGGATCGAACCCCGTCTCAGGTACCGGAAACGCCATCCGCATGACTTTGTTGGGGTCGGCAGGGTTGGCTTTGGGGTTGGGCAACGGACTGGCATTGGCCGTCGCCATAGCAGCTGTCATGCTTAAGCAAAAAGCAACAGAGAACGCAAAGCCCCAACCCAATCGATGGGCGCTGAGTTTTGCGGAGGGTAATTTGACTGTTAAACAATCGACAAAATTCACAATAGTCCTTTGCAGGCAAAAAGCACCTGAACAGGTGAGAAAAGTTTCAAGCTTGAAGAATAATCTAAGATCAGCTTGATTCAGCAAAATTGTTGAGCTTGAAGGGGTATTTCTGGATGCAAATTCAGCAGAGTCAGAGTAAACCCTTAAAGTTCAAAACATCTTCATTGAAAGAATTTAAATCATGACCAATCCACTGCTCGAAAAATGGAACACACCCTTTGAAATGCCGCCCTTTGAGCAAATTAAGTCAGCGCATTTTTCGGAAGCTTTTGAGTTGGCGCTTCAACGCAACCAAGTCGAGATTGATCAGATTGCCAACCAGACCGCGCAAGCCACTTTTGAAAACACCCTGCTAGCCTTGGAAGGCAGCGGTGAATTGCTAAACCAAACAGCCTCCGTGTTTTTCAACTTGAGTTCTTCGCATACCTCCCCCGAAATTCAAGAAATTGAACGGGTCATGGCACCCAAATTGGCCGCGCACTCTGCCGCACTATTTTTGAATGGCCCCTTGTTTCAACGCATCGAAAAAATTCATGCTGAAAGAAACAACATCGGTCTTGACGCTGAAAGCATTCGCTTGGTTGAGCGCTATCACTTGGATTTTGTTCGCGCAGGCGCCAAGTTAAAAGACCAAGACCGCGTATTGTTTGCAAAAAACACCGAGAGGCTCGCCTCTTTGTTCACTTCTTTTTCACAGAATGTTTTGGCTGACGAAGCTTCATTCAGTTTGGTTCTAACGCATGAAGAAGAACTCAAGGGCCTGCCAGAATTTGTCAGAAGTGCTGCCCAAAAAATGGCCAAGGACCGAGGCATCACGGAGCCCAATGCGCACGTCATTACGCTGTCAAGGTCTTCGCTCACGCCGTTTATGACCTTCTCGGAGCGCCGCGATTTGCGTCAGAAACTTTGGACTGCTTGGTGCCAGCGCGGAGAGAACGAAGGCGCTCACAACAACGACAACATCATGCGTGAAATATTGGCCTTGCGATTAGCGCAAGCCAAGCTGCTGGGCTACAAAGATTTTTCCGAATACGCACTGGCAGACACCATGGCCGGTAGCGCCAAGGCCGCCAGAGAGTTGCTAATGCGCGTTTGGGAACCAGCCAGGCTGAAGGCGCTTCAAGAGCGCGAAGATTTGAAGAAACTTTCAGGCTTGTCTGACTTGCAGGCTTGGGACTGGCACTTCTGGACTGAACGCGTTCGCAAAGAAAAATTTGACCTGAACGAAGCAGAAATCAAACCCTATTTGCAATTGAACAAATTGATGGAAGCCATGTTTTATGTGGCGCACAAACTGTTTCATGTCAATTTCAAAGAAGTGACCAATATTTCTAAATACCACGAAACAGTCACAGGATGGGAAGTCACGGACGCACACGGCAAACACGTGGGTTTATTTTTAAGCGATAACTTTGCCAGAAGCAGCAAACGTTCAGGCGCATGGATGAGCACCTACCGCGACCCGATGCACCTAAAGCAATCGATTCGCCCCATCGTGGTCAACAACAACAATTTCTCGCAAGGCGCTGAAGGCAAACCCACACTATTGAGCTTGGACGACGCGCGCACTTTGTTCCATGAGTTTGGTCATGGTTTGCATGGTTTGCTGTCTCAGGTTAAGTACCCTCGCCTGTCTGGCACCAGCGTGCTTCGCGACTTTGTTGAGTTCCCCTCTCAGGTTTACGAAAATTGGCTCATGCAACCGCAAATACTGAAGCAGTTTACCACCCATGCAGAAACCGGCGAGCCCATGCCCGATGCCTTGCTGAAGCGAATCCTAGATGCGCAAACTTTCAATCAAGGATTTTCCACCGTGGAATATGTGTCGTCGGCGTTGGTCGATTTGGCGCTGCATGAAACCACCGATTTGAGTCAATTGAATTTCAAACAATTTGAAGCCGACACTTTGAAAACCATTCAAATGCCGCCGGCCATTGGCATGCGTCACAGGCTGCCGCACTTTTCGCATCTCTTCTCGTCCAACAGTTATGCCTCGGCTTACTATGTTTACATGTGGGCTGAAGTGTTAGATGCCGATGGTTTTGATGCATTTTTGGAGGCAGGTGATTTGTTTGCCGCAGAGCCTGCCAACAAACTCTATGAGCACATTTATTCTGCTGGCAACCGGCAAGATCCAATGCAAGCTTATGTTGCCTTTAGAGGCCGTGAGCCCACTGTCACGCCACTGCTGACCAAGCGCGGGTTAGCCTAAAGGCGCTGTCTAAGTTACTTTCGGATGTCAAAAGAAAAACCCCGCCAAGGCGGGGTTTTTTGTTGCGCTGAAAACCAATTAACGAATGACAGCCAGTTGCTCGCGCTTGCCACCTTTGTAGGTGTACAAAGTCAGAGCGCCATTTTTGATGTCGCCTTTTTCGTCAAATGCAATGTTGCCTGTGACGCCCTTGTAGTTAACTTCTTTGAGCTTAGGCAAGTACTTGGCTGGATCGGCAGAGTCTGCGCTGACCATGGCTTGTGCCATGACCTTCACAGCGTCATAAACGTAAGGCGCGTAGACCTGAACGTCTGCATTGAATTTGGTCTTGAAGTCGGTGCGGAACTTGTCCATGCCTGCTTTTTGTTCGCCTTCAACACCACCGGCTTCGGCGCAGTAAACGTTGTCGTCACTCATGCCCTCGGCAGCCAATTTGGCCAGCTCTGTGGTGCAAATGCCATCACCGCCCATGAATTTGGCTGAAATACCGAGTTGCTTCATTTGCTTGAGCATAGGACCCGCAACAGCGTCCATGCCACCAAAGAAGATGACATCGGGCTTTTTGCCTTTGAGGGTGGTCAGGATGGAGTTGAAATCGGAAGCTTTGTCGGTGGTGAACTCATGACCGACCAAATTACCGCCGGCAGCCTTGACTGCTTTTTCGAATT